>CAXHYW010000705.1:0-2827 GCA_964021475.1 uncultured Desulfobacteraceae bacterium
CGCCCGCTGACGGGCAAAATCAATGTCAAGCCGTCCAAATGATTCTGATTTTCCAAAAAAAGTGGTGCGGGAACGCCTGAGAACGGACTGAATCCGGGCCACAAGTTCCCGGGGTTCAAAGGGCTTAGGCAGATAATCATCCGCCCCCAGTTCAAGACCCACTACTTTATCTGTTAAATCGCCCCTGGCTGTAAGCATGATGATGGGGATGCGACTGGTTCTTCGAATGGTCTTGCAGACCTCAAAACCATCCATTTCTGGCAGCATCACATCCAGAATGATAAGATCAGGTTTTTTTTCCTTTATCAGTGTGAATCCTGAAGAAGGTGTGGTGGCAGATACCAGATCAAACCCGAAATCCCCAAGGAATTTTCCCAGCAGATGGTTTAATTTTTCATCATCATCAATGACTAAAATGGTCTGTTTCATTATCTTAATCCAGTTTTTTTGTATTTCGGAATCAATCATAGCGGTTTTGCATCATAATGGAAACCCAAAACCCCCGGGGATTTCCATTATGATATTTAATGTGGCATCAGGATTTAAGGTCATGCCAGGTTTCAAACTTTTCAATTTTTTTGATCAGTTTGGCCTTTTGATCCGGAGTAAGCCCCCTGTGAAAAACCACCAGACGATCAATAACAAGGTCTATGATTTGGTCGATTCTTTTCCTATGCTTGGCCACAAGGGATTTAATCATAGTTTTATCCATTTGTTCAGCAGCAATCTGTTCTTTCAGGGTGTCACGCATGGCCAGTTTGTCTTTATGAAGGGTTTTTATTTCAGATTCAACCTCCTTTTGGATCGTGGATAGTTCTAATGCCTGGGCCTCTGTCAGATCAAGGGTTTCACTGATATAATCAAGGGCAAAGGCCTTGCCTTTGCCGTGACCACCGGGTTTGCATCCCAGCGTCATCCCGAAAATTATAATCAGAGTGATTGCCGCAAATAACGTTTTTTTTGCCATGTCTACTCTCCTGTATAGTTGTTTTTATGTTTCACCAACCGATTGCCATAAAATATATTATACAGACCCTGGGTGAAATTGCTTTTCACCGGGGTGACAATTTGTAACTATTTGTAAAAGGAAAGGAAGAGGTTTTTTTAAAAAAAATCAGGATTGACATCCAGAGATACCAGTATTAAAACTGCGGTGTCAGATTAAAAACGGACGAAAATTAAAACCTTAAAATTAGACCAAATAAAAGCAGACTCAAATAATAGAGGAACAAAAATGCTAAAGGACGGAGAAAAAGGCGTCATTCGCCAGCGGGGCAGCCAGAATATCACCTATGCCATTGCCCCCCATATTCCCTGCGGGGTGGTCAAGCCGGTCCAGCTTCGCAAGCTTGCAGATGTGGCGGAAAAATATGATGTGGCAGAACTGAAAATTACCAGTGCTGCAAGGATTGCCATCATCGGTATTTCCGAGGAGCAGGTGGATGGGGTGTGGAAGGACCTGGATATGGACCCGGGGTTTGCCACGGGACTTTGTGTGCGGAGTATCAAGGTGTGTCCGGGAATTCAGTATTGCCGGCTGGCCCAGCAGGACAGTATGAAAATGGGGATGAAGCTGGATCAAACTTACCACGGCATGGTGTTGCCCAGTAAAATGAAGATGGGTGTTTCCGGCTGCAAGATTCAATGTGCGGAAAATTGTATCAAGGATATTTCCCTTTACGGCACCCAGAAAGGGTGGACCCTTCAGATCGGGGGGAATGGATCTGCAAAACCACGTTTGGCAGATATTTTGGTGGAGGATCTTTCCTTTGAAGCGGCTGAAGAAATGGTGGCCCGGGTGGTGGATTATTACCGGGAAAATTCAAAGCGGGAACGCATGGGGCGCATGGTGGACAGACTGGGCCTTGCTGCCATAAAAAAAGACCTCCTGTAATAACATACTTCTTAGGGGGGAACAGGATTAGAAAATTTTAAGGGGCCGGGATCATGTCAGCTGATCCCGGCCCCTGTTTGTTTGTGGTCTCATGGATTGGTTCCCGGGGCTTGTGGCCTGTCTTATGGGATTAATAATTACAGATGGTTGGGTCTGTACTGGTGGGAATCCCCTCATGGGGCGTCCATTTATTGGTTTTGTCTGTATTTTCCCCCCCGCATATTTTTGAGGATTTCAATGCTGGTTTTATACCCTTTGTACATCCGGCACATGTCCATTGCCATGCCGCAGATCAGGGCCACGGCCTGGACCAGGTTGACGGTGTTGAAGGAGAACTCCCAGGGGGTGGCAGAGTAGATGCGCAAGGCGCCGATGATTTTGTCGTGGCTGATAATGGGAACCCCGAGCAGGGAGGCAATTCCTTCTTTTCTGGCCTCTTCCGGATATTCAATCCGGGGGTCGTCCATGACATCATAAATGGCGATCGGGACAGCATCCTTGGCTTCCCGGATGGTCTGCATGAAGTGGATGGGGCCCTTTTCCAGGTAGTTTTCGCTGAGGCCTGAAGAGGCCACAAGGCCCAGTTCCCGGGTCTCTCTGTCCACTATAAATACAGAGCATCCCTTGGCCTTGAATGCGGTTTTGACACTTTCTGCCGTGATCAATGCAACATCTTCCGGGTCCTTGCATTGGGAAATGGCCGTGGTGAGTTTAATGATGGTGTCATAATACATGGTGTGTTCGTCCATTTTGGCCTCCTATAAGTTAAGTGATCGTAATTATAAAATCGGCTCCCTTTTTTAGAATATCCCTGGGCCCTGTGGGGAGTACCGGTTAAAACCTAAGACAATCAGTTATAGAATGGAAGATGGAAATTGAAAACAAGATGAAAAAAACAAGGCGAAGAAAGTTGAAAGCAACAATAAAAGGATG
>CAXHYW010000706.1:0-2819 GCA_964021475.1 uncultured Desulfobacteraceae bacterium
CGAGATTCTCCGGAGTGACTGGAGTTCAGACGTGTGCTCTTCCGATCTAGGTTTATTACATCAAATTCTGTAGAGGTCAATAACCAGGTTTTACGGGCTGACCGATTTATTATTGCAACCGGTGCAGCCCCTTTTACCCCTGAAAACTATGGACTTCCTGTATCAGAATACTTAACTAATGAAACCATATTTGATCTTGAAAAGGTACCGGAGTCCTTAATCATAATCGGTGGCCGGTATATTGCTTTGGAAATAGCACAGATGTTTGCCAGATTTGGAACAAAAGTGACCATTCTTCAGCGATCTCCCAACATTTTGCCCACGGAAACACAGGACCTGACAGATGCTTTGAGAAATTACCTGAAAGATGAGGGGATTAGCATTTTTACGAATGTAAAGATTGATAATATTTTGAGGGATAAGAATCAGATAAAAGTAAGTGCCTATGTTGACGGGACTCTGGAAATATTTAATTTCGCTTATATTTTGTCAGCAGCTGGCAGATCCCCAAACACGAAGGGAATGGGTCTTGAAGATATCGGCGTTGAAATGGATAAAAAAGGATTCCTTAAGGTGAATGACATGCTTGAGAGCAGCATTTCAGGTATATATGGGGCCGGTGATGTTACAGGTAATCCCATGTTTGTTTATACCGGTGCCTATGAAGGAGCATTGGCCGCAGAAAATGCGATTACAAACACATTAAAAGCATGTGACTATACGGCTCTTCCCTGGGTTATTTTTACAGATCCTCAAGTTTGTGGTGTGGGCTTGGACGAAAAGGAAGCAGACAAAAAAAATATAGCTACAGATACTTCGCTCTTTCCACTGGAACAGGTACCACGCTCAATTGCAGCGTATGATACAAGAGGGTTTATAAAGCTGATACGGGATAAAAAGACGCACAAACTTATCGGTGCAAGAATTTTAGCACCTGAAGGATCAGAACTTTTAATGGAATTGAGCATGGCCATTAAATTTGGTATTACCACGGAGGAGTTGTCATCATATTTTCATCCTTATCTGACATTGTCTGAAGGGATAAAGCTTGCGGCAACCACTTTTGAAAAAAATATTGACTCGCTGAGCTGTTGTGCGAGTTAAAAAACAATTCACAAAGGAGATGTATTTTGGAAAATCTGATCTGTTATTGTTTTGAATACACGAAAGAGGATATTGAACAGGATGTTATTAAAAACAAACAATCGCTAATCATGGAAAAAATCATCGCCGAAAAAAAAATGGGTGGATGCAGTTGTGCTGAGAAAAATCCAAAGGGAAAATGATGCCTCAATGATGTTCGCCAGGTGGTGAGCGAAGTAAAATTAGCAAATGGTGGTACAATCAACCCGTTTATTAACTAAACCAGAGGAGGCAACCCAAAATGGAAGAACCAAACATAATTGAGTTCCCAATTAATTCAATTGCACCATTAAAGGAATACTTTAACCAAAACCGAGATAAGGTACGATTTTTAGCTTTATTGTCCCCGACATGACCTAAATGATATGACAATGGTGCCCGTGCGGTACAAAAGTCTGTTTTAAAAGCGTTCCCTGATGCTGATATTTGCGTGTGTATTGTCTGGATTAAAATGAATTCTGAAGATGACGTTGCCGCTGCAAAAAAAGCACTACAAAGTTTTAAGGACAAACGGATAAAGCATTTTTATGATTCCCAACAAAGCTCTGGAAAATCAATTTCAAAGGGTCTGCCTTTAAATGCTGAAATTGCCTGGGATATTTATTTATTCTACCCAAAGGGGGTAACATGGGGAGACAGAATCCCTAAGCCATCAAAATGGATGCATCAAATGAGCGATACCGATGCTGATTCTGAATATCATCGCACAGGTGATGATTTAGTTAATGGTCTGTATGGGGCAACAAAACTATTAGTTTCAGAATAATTTCTATGACAGATTTATGGCGTCTATGGATGGTATCATGTGTGACGAGCAAAATTTTCAATAGAGCTGTTATCTGTCAGGCAAGCGTGCAGAAAGGGTTATGGGAGAATTAAGCCGGGATTAACCGGGGAAAGGCGGGGTTAAGTGGGAACTGATGCGGGGCTTAGGCTTTTTTACGGGTTGAATTTGTGGCCTGGAGCAATATCAGGAAAATTCCGTGGGCTTAATCAGTTTGGCAGTTAATATAAGAGTTTTAGAAATTTCATTCTATTATTAAAACAGCCGGTTATGTTTGTTTCTGTGCTTTATTTTTTCCAAGTTCTATTTTTAAGCCCTGGTTTAGGCTATTTTTATGAAGCCTTTATGTTAGGGTTTTTTCAATTTTTGGTTACGTTGCAAAAAAAATGAAGTTGGAAGTATTTCTACTGTTTTGGTTTCCTTTTTAAATAGAATCTGGCCGAATGTCCCAAACATGCCGGAAAAATTTTTGGAACGGGCCAATGCTCTGAAACTTTTTTTTGTCGTGCCCCATAAACGATCTGGACTCTGAATTGGTAGCTTTCTACAGAGTTGTGCAGAACCATCTGGAAGAATTTTTAAACAATTTAAATGGCTGTCGACCTCCCGGGAATGGTTTCAGGACTGGAAAAACCAGCTGGATGCCGGTGGTTTGACAGATATCCAGAAAGCAGCGCGGTACTATTACGTCCAGCGTTTGGCATTCGGAGGAAAAGTGAAAGGACGGAGTTATGGGGTTGAAATTGACGGACAAGCCCCAAGGATTAACCTTTTAAGGCTGGAAGAGGAGATGTCTGCAATCCATCTCAGGCTGCCCAGGCGAAGAATATTGTTGTTGCGGTTAGATCGGAAGAGCGTCGTGTAGGGAAAGAGTGTGCCTCCATGTGTAGAT
>CAXHYW010000707.1:0-2814 GCA_964021475.1 uncultured Desulfobacteraceae bacterium
CCCTGGGTGATGTTGTGTTTGGAGTGACCCACAAATCCAGGAGAGCAAGCACCACCGCCCATGACACCGGCCAATGTGGTAAACTTCATGCCACAGGGTGTTTCACCTGCGTAATCACGGCCAACGGTCATAACCCCGTTACAACCCGGCAGCATGGCAGCGATACATTCGCAGCAACCGCAGGTGGTCATGGGATCAACTACCATGGAGTAGAAGTTATAATGGGTAACCGTACCTCTGGAAGCTTTGTAGATAAAATCATTGACCCCTTTCCACTGGCCCAGTTTCTCATCAATACATTCGCCTTTTTCAATGGGCTGGTTGGGACCGGTGGGGTTGATTTCAAAGGCCGCTCGACAGTCCATCCAGTTGTAGGCACCGCAAAGACCTGTTCTTTCAGGACTTACCGAACAAACATGGCTGGGGGCAAAGGACTGGCAGAGAGTACAAGAATAGTAAGTCTCAACATCCTCGTCTGTCATGTTATCTACCCGGGCATCACGTTGCAGGTAGTTTTCACGGGCAACGGCAGTCATCTTGTCAACATCTTCTTTCTTTGTATAAAGAGTGACCTGAACCTTGTCGACGATCTTGGTGAAATCCTGGTGGAATTTGGCATGGAGAACCACACCAATGTCTTTCAGGGTAAAGCCCTTTTCAATGGCGGCTTTAGAGATACGAACCCAGGCGATATCCCGTTGTCCGATATGCATGACCCCCTGGATATAGTTAACCAGATGATGGATCTGACGTTCCATGATGGGCTCAAAATCTTCCTGGAACTCACGTCCCGCGATTTCAACCTTAATTCCCAAGGGGAAGGTGCTACCCTCTTTTATACCGTCAATATCCGGACCTTCAATAATGACTTTGCCGTCTTCAATGTCACTCATCTCCGCCATTTTTACAAGCTCGGTACACTGGGTCTTTCCACCGCCGCATTGGGCATGTAGATCTGCTCCTCTTACGCGTTCACCTTCAAATGCAGGACCGAATGAACAGGGAATCTCAATTTCAGCTATCTGAACTTTAAGACCTCTGACTTCAACCGATTTCTGGCATATGTCTTCATGGGCAATTCCTGCCACCACATGCTCATAGGTACAAATACCCGTGGGCAGTATTTCTGGAATCGGTGTGTCTGCAATTGTCGGGAAACCCCAGTTTACACAACCGGCTGCAGCAACTCCCCATTCGGTTCCCACATCACCAAGCGCATTGACAAAGGCAAAAATTCTGTCTTTGTTATAATGAAGCATTTTTTTGTAATCACCGGGTTGGACCCCGCCAAAAGCCATGGCTGCCCTGTTGGCAAAACCAAGGGCAAATACAGCGGAGGAGATATCCGGACCAAAGGGAACGATACGGGTGTTCCATCCAATCTGCATTCCGGCTTCTATACATTGCTCGGCAAGTGTTTTGCCGTTATGGTTAGCTGCACAGAAAATATAGAGTGATTTTTTCTGGTAGTCTTCAACAATCATTTTTGCGATTTCAGGATTTGGCGCAGCTCCAACCATGGCTGCAAACCCCGGGGCTGACCCGTCAACAAACTCAACCCCACGTTTCCTTAAGACTGTATCATCGGCAGCACCTATCCAGATTTTTCCATTTTCAACGTCCGGATCTTCTGCGTGGAGGTAGAAATCAGGTTCATTAAGGTAACGCAAGGCTTCTTTAATCTCATAGGAAAGGATGCCTGCCATACCCGCATCAAGCAATGGCCCAAGGTAGGGAAGCCAGTTTTTGAGCTTAATATGGGGTGGCAGCAGACCTCTGGCAAAGGCCATGGGTTTTTTCAGGTCTTCCAGGGTTTCCACTTTAAGTCCGGTCAATGAATAAATAACCGGCAAATAGTAAGCGGTGTTGGGAAATCCGACTTTTGTGCTGGCATCATAGGTCTGAAGTGCCTTTTCCAATTGTCCTTCTACCTGGGAAACTACTTTGTATCCACCCTGAATGGCAGCAAATGCGATCAATTTTGACATATTTTCTTCCTCCTTCTGTGAGGATTTATTGTATTATCAGTTTCTATATAGAAAAATCCCATTAACCTTCAAGCGCCTGGCGAGAGGCCATATCCATCATGACTCTTTCTCTTGCCTTATCAATACCAAGTTCTTTTCTCTTTTTATCGATATGGGCAATCATGAGATGGGCATGTTTGATCGGATCTGCTTCAACATCCCACATCCCACCGTATAGCTCTTCCATACCAGATTTCAGGTACTCTTTAAATACCGGAGCACCATCAATTGGGAGCGTTCCGCCAAATACAGTGTAAATACCTGAGCAGACAACATATTGTCCGATGGATATGGCTTTCTCACTCATCCATTCAGGCGCAGAACCGGCTACGGGCCAGTCACACAGATCATTGCCCATGCCGCCGGCATTTACTACTTCTATGGCAGCATTAATAATTCTGGAGTTATCCACGCAGGAGCCCATGTGAAGGACCGGGGGAATACCGACAGTTTCGCAGATTTCAGCAAGACCAGGACCGCAGTAAGCAGCCGCAGTATCCGGCTGGAGCAGGCCGTCCATGGCAGCTGTGATACCACCGCAACCAGTGGTTAGAACGATGACATCATTTTTAATCAGCTCTTTAATAACGGTCAGATGGGCATTGTTGTGCTGTTGTCTGGCGTTGTTACATCCGACAACTGCTGCAACACCGCGAATCCTGCCGTTTATCATATTATCGTTAAGGGTGTAGAAGGTGCCTCGGAAGGTACCGCCCAGGTGATATTTAATGGATTCAACGCCAAATCCGGCTACCTGGGATTGTTTTTCCGGCGGAATCTGCACTTC
>CAXHYW010000708.1:0-2811 GCA_964021475.1 uncultured Desulfobacteraceae bacterium
ATAATTACCACCTTGCCGTGGGTAAAGTGGTAACGAACATAGGCGAATATTTTTCTCGTAATTAACGGAATGGCTCCATTTCGCCTTAACACACAACTCTTATTTGGAGGAATTTATGGATCTCGAACAAATGATCGTTAAAAGGGTAAGCATCAGAGTGTGGGAAGAAAACAAACCTGTCGAAAAAGAAAAAATTGAAAAGGTATTGGACGCAGCCAGACGGGCTCCTTCCTGGGGAAATGTTCAGCCTTGGCGCTTCATCGTAGTCCAGGACAGAGAAAAAATCCTAAAACTGGGAGAGCTGTCAGGTGGTCAGGATACTGTTGCCAATTCTCCTGCCGTCATCGTCTGCTGTGGCGTTGCCGGAGATTTTTCCAAAAAATTGCAAAGGGCCGCATTGAAATCCGTTATGGATGTTGACGGCTTTGATTGGACCGTTGATTTTTTGGACAATGCGGTAATGGAAAGCCCGATGTTTGCCCCCTACCTTAAGGGCAAAGAGATCATGGAAACAAAAGCCGGTGAACAAGTCATGATCGCTATTTCTTACATGACGTTTGAGGCAGTTAACCAGGGTCTTGGTTCCTGTTGGGTAGGTGCAACAGATTGTGATGGTGTTGCAGAATATTTAGACCTTCCAAAGGACTGGTTCGTGCATGATTTACTTCCAATCGGATATCCAGGTGAAGACCCTGCTCCCCGGCCAAGAAAATCCTTGGAAGATATTGTCTTTTGGGAAACCGCATAATTAAATGATTTATTAATGCTTATAAGAGTTGAGAATGGAAACTTGCTTGTAGTTACAAGAATTATTGTCTTACAGGCAAGTTTCCCACCATCCCGTATTATGATCACAAAAGATTTAATAGGAAAATATGATGGCCAAAGAATTGTATATTGATAAAGATAATTGTGCAGGCTGTGCTTCTTGTTCCGATCTTTCAGATGTATTCAGAATGGATGATAACAACCTTGCTGAAGTGCATAACCTATCGGGTGCGCCTGAAGATGAGATCCAGGATGAGATCGATGCTTGCCCAAACGGTTGCATCAAATGGGTAGTCTAAGTTTCAAATTATAGCAAAAATTCTTTGAGTTTCCCCATAAAAATTATTGGACAAGAAAAAGTGGAGGTCAAAAAAGATGACGCAGAAAGTTGAACATTTCATCAATGGTAAGCAATTTGTTGATCCGGGCACACGTGTTGGTGATGTATATAATCCAGCCACGGGCGAAATAACCAAACAGGTTGCGTTGGCCTCAAAAGCCACTGTGGAAGTGGCCATTGCGGCAGCCGAGGCAGCTTTTCCAAAATGGAGAGATACCGCTCCGGCAAAACGGGCACAAATACTGTTTCGTTACAAGGTGCTTCTGGACGAACATGCAGAAGAGATCGACCTGCTGATGACCCAGGAACATGGCAAGGTACTGAATGATTCCCATGGGGAGTTTCTGCGGGCTGTTGAGGTGGTGGAATTCATGTGTGGTGTGCCCGAACTCCTCAAAGGTGAGCATACCAAGGATGTGGGAACGGGTATCGATAGTTGGTCCGAGCGGCAGGCCCTGGGTGTCTGTGCCGGAATAACCCCCTTCAATTTTCCTGTTATGGTGCCGTTTTGGATGATGATTCCTGCCATTGCCTGCGGCAATACTTTTGTCCTCAAACCCTCGGAGAGGGACCCCAGTTCCATTTACCGGGTCGTTGAGCTCTTGAAGGAGGCCGGACTTCCCGATGGGGTTGTTAATATTGTCAATGGCGACAAAGAAGCAGTTGACACCCTGTTGACCGACCCCCGGATTCAGTCAGTGAGTTTTGTGGGGTCCACCCCCATTGCTGAATACATCTATACCACAGGTTGTGCCAACGGCAAGAGAGTCCAGGCCCTTGGCGGGGCTAAAAACCATGCCATTATCATGCCGGATGCCGATATGGACAATGCCGTTTCTGCGATGATGGGGGCTGCTTTCGGCTCCTGTGGTGAACGCTGTATGGCAGTGCCCGTGGCCGTAACCATCGGAGATGAGGCTGGGGATGCCTTTGTCGAAAAGATTAAGGCGGAACTTAGCAAAATGAAAATCGGGCCCGGGGACAATGCGGCCAATGACATGGGGCCTTTGGTGACAAAAGAGCATTTTGCCAAGGTAAAAGGGTATGTGGACCTCGGAATAGAAGAGGGCGCTGACCTGGTGGTTGACGGCCGTAATCTTTCTATTGAAGGATATGAAAACGGTTATTTTCTTGGCGGCTGCCTGTTTGACAACGTCACACCTGAGATGAAAATTTATCAGGATGAAATCTTTGGACCTGTTCTGGTGGTGGTTCGTGTGAGAAACCAACAGGAAGCCATGGATCTGATTAATGCCCACGAATATGGTAATGGTACCTGTTTATTTACCCGGGACGGCGAGGCCGCACGTTATTTTGGTACCCACATCAAAGTTGGAATGGTCGGTATCAATGTCCCTCTTCCTGTGCCAGTGGCCTATCACAGTTTTGGTGGGTGGAAGCGGTCAAGTTTTGGAGCTCATGGTATGTATGGTAAGGATTCAATCCATTTCTTTACCCGGCGTAAAACAATCACCCAGCGCTGGCCCTCTGCAGGAGTGCGTGAGGGTGCAGTGTTTACTTTCCCCAGCAACAAATAAGCCTGTATCAAATAGCCGCTTATTTCATTGAGAGAGCGGCTATTTTTTAAATATTATATAGCATGACAAGTGATCAGCCGTTCTGATCCTCCATTAGTTTTTAGAATACTTAGTTAGTGCCTGACCGGGAACCTCCCTTTTTTTAAAAAAATCGAGAGTCTTTTT
>CAXHYW010000709.1:0-2809 GCA_964021475.1 uncultured Desulfobacteraceae bacterium
CCGTGGCCAGATAGAAACAAAATGCCGACCCGAAAATGGCCAGGCATCCCATGATGGTTTTAGTATCCATACCTTTTATTCTTTTTGTTTTTTTATAAATTTTATTATAATTTTTAAAGGGTGGGTAAATTTAAGTTTGTCAATCATTCTTGAAATTGATACCTTTGGGTGATAATTTAAGTTCTCCTTGGAATAATTTTTGAAAAGAACATATAAAATGAAAAAAGACAATAAAAACTTTTCCGACCAGATCAGCCCTTTGCGGGATGAAATTGATGCCATCGACTCCCAGATTCTGTCACTGCTTGCCCGGCGCCAGACCCAGGTGGAAAAAGTGGTGGCCCTGAAAAAGGTTCACAGCATCCCTGTTTACCACCCGGCAAGGGAAGAAGATCTAATTTCCAAACTAAGACTCCAGTCACAACAAAGCGGCCTGGATCCTGATTTCATGGAAGATCTTTACCGGGTAATCCTGCGCCAGTCCCGGGTAAAGCAGACCCAGAAGATGGAACATAAAGGCGTACGCCCCAATGCCAAGGTCCTTGTCATTGGGGGAAAAGGTCAGATGGGAAGTCTGTTTGCAACTCTTTTCACCAAATCCGGGTATGAGGTAAGAATTTTAACCGAACATGACTGGGATCATGCCCAAACCCTTTGCCAGGGCATCGATTTGGTACTGGTATCCGTTCCCATTGAACGAACGGCCCAGGTCATTGAGAAAATTGCGCCCTTTCTACCGCCCACAGCCCTTCTGGCAGACCTAACCTCGATAAAAAAAGAACCGGTTTCACAAATGCTTTCGACCCACAAGGGACCGGTACTAGGAGTTCATCCCCTGTTTGGCCCCACCTTAAGCTGCCTTGACAAACAGATCATTGTGGTCACACCGGGAAGAGATACCCCTTCCTGCCAATGGTTCATAGAACAATTGACCCTTTGGGGAGCGGTGATTGTCGAGTCCACCCCGAAAGAACATGATGAAATAATGGAGATTGTCCAGGCGTTGCGCCATTTTGCCACCTTCTGCTTTGGAGATTTTCTCTGCCACCGCCAGACAAAACTTGCCCGAACCCTGGAATTTTCGAGCCCCATATACCGCCTGGAGTTGGGCATGGTAGGCCGGCTTTTTGCCCAGGACAGTGCCTTGTATGCCCAGATTATCTTTGCCACCCAGGAAAGGCGGACGCTGCTAAAAGAGTTTATTCTCTCCCTGGGACGCCATGTGGAGATGCTGGAAACCAATGACAAACAATCCTTTATGGATCAATTCAACCATGTGGCCCAATGGTTCGGCCCGTTCAGCGACCAGGCCATGCGGGAAAGCACCTTTCTCATCGACAAGCTCATAGAAAGGTTCTAATTAATGAGGTTCTAATTAAACGGTTTCATTTGTTTAATTTTCAGGTACCCCTTCCATATTGCTTTAATTTATTCAGCAGAGTTTTCCGGGTGATCCCCAGACGTCGGGCGGTTTCGCTTTTATTGCCCCGGGCGGATTCCAGGGTAGATAAAATGGCGGATTCTTCAATTTTCGACAAAGAAATGTTTTCAAGTCCCAATTGGGGGGATTCGGGCTCATCTGGAAGGATAAAGGAAAGATCACCCTTACAGAGATAGTCGGACCGGGCCATCACCACCCCCCGTTCAACCGCATTCATCAATTCCCGCACATTACCCGGCCAGATGTATCGAATCATGGCGTCCATGGCATCGGCGGAAAATCCCTGAATATCGCGTTTATTCTTTTGGGAAAATTGATTTAAAAAATGAAGGGCAAGTTCCGGAATATCCTCGGGCCGTTGCCTTAAGGGGGGAATATCTATGGTCACCACATTGAGCCGATAATAAAGATCCTGCCTGAATGTTTTCTCTACGGCCATGATTTTCAAATCCCGGTTGGTGGCGGCAATAATCCTTACATCCACCCTGATATTCTGGTCACTTCCCACCGGGGTGAATTCTTTTTCCTGGATCACCCGCAATAATTTTGCCTGCATGGAAAGACTCATCTCTCCGATTTCATCCAAAAGAATGCTCCCCTTGTCTGCCAGGAGAAACTTGCCTTTTCTTCGTTTATCGGCCCCGGTAAAGGCCCCCCGTTCATGGCCGAACAATTCCGATTCCAGAAGAGTTTCGGTGATGGCAGCACAATTGATCCGGATAAAGGCCTGGTCTTTTCTCGGGCTGTTTAAATGAAGGGCCGAGGAGACCAATTCCTTTCCGGTTCCCGATTCCCCTGTCACCAGCACATTGGCATCGGTGGGGGCCACCATGTGGATCGTATCCAAAAGGGCTGCTGTGGCAGCACTTTTTCCCAGGATATCATGGGAAAAAACCGCTTGTTCCAGCCTGTTTTTCAAAGAGGTGTTTTCTGTTTTCAAAAAAATCCGCTCAAAAACCCGCTCCACCGTCAGTTTCAACTTGTCAAAATCAAGGGGTTTGGTCAAATAATCATAGGCCCCAATTTTTAACGCTTTGACGGCTGTGTCCACGGAAGAATAGGCGGTCATGATGATCACGGGCAAGGAAGGGTTGTATTCATGGATCTGCTGCAAGGCCTCCATACCTGACATTTTCACCATTTTCATATCCAAAAGCACCATGTCAAAGGCCTGGGACCTGACCATGTCCACCCCCACATCCCCGTCATGGGCCAGAAAAATCTTGTACCCCCAGTCGGTCATCAGGGTTTTGAGCATCCTTGCATGGGCGGCATCATCATCCACCACAAGTATTCTATTTACGGTCATATATATCCTTATCCTAGATCGGAAGAGCACACGTCTGAACTCCAGTCACTCCGGAGAAT
>CAXHYW010000710.1:0-2808 GCA_964021475.1 uncultured Desulfobacteraceae bacterium
TAAGTATTCATCAGGCTGGCATAAAAGTTGAAATTCATCTCTACAAAATGCGATTGCTCAAACAAGGCATTGGGCAAGTTTACTTTTGAATTTTTTATGCAGAAAAGGTCTAAATATGTTTATAAAAAGGTGTGTCGCGTTCATATTTTTCTTTAGTATCTTCTTAACACCCACGGTTTCCAATGTTTTGGGTTCTTCTCCAACAAACCAGACAAAAGCCTCCCCCTGGATTTCCCCGCCAAAAAGCCCACCTGAGGTTGCCCAACCAATGGCGGTACAGCCGGAATTTCAAGTGGTTAAAGGAATCATCAAAACTGGAGATACCACCTTTTCTCTGCTGAACAGATATATTCCCATGCAAACCATTTACCGGTTAGACCGTCAAAGCGCACAATATCTTTCATCATACCAGGTCAAAAAAGAGCAGTCCTATAAATTCATTCTACTGGAAGGCAATCTGATTGGATTTGAATATGAAATCAACAAACAAGACAAGTTGGTCATTCAAAGGGAAAAAATCGGTTTTTCCATCATGCAGATGCCCCTGGACTGGAGTATGATAGAAACCTGAGAAATGGTCTCTGCCGCCATTTTCACCAATAACGGCCCGGACACCTGAGCCCTCAAATAAAAAATTAAGTATAAGGGCTCTCAGTTGACCGGAACCCCGATCCTTATGTTCGGGACAAAATGGTTAGAACTCAATTTCAATTTGATTATGAATGAGGTCTTCAAAGGTTTCGCGTCTGCGAATCAACCTGGCTTCACCGTTAACAATCAACACTTCCGCAGGCTTCGGCCTTGTGTTGTAATGGGAAGACATACTGAATCCATAGGCGCCGGCATTTTTAATCATGAGAATGTCGTCGGGCCGGACCCTGTTTAACTGCCGGTTTGTTCCAATATTATCAATTTCACATAGATTGCCCACCACGTTATATGTATTTAGTGGGCCATCAGGATTCGAGATGTTGATAATTTCATGATAGGCATCATACATCATGGGGCGAAGAAGGTGATTAAACCCTGTATTGGTACCGACAAAATCAATGGACCCATTTGATTTAAGGACCACGGCCTTGGCCAGCAGACAACCGGCTTCGCTCATCAGGTATCGACCCGGTTCAAACCATATTTTTATTTTTTTGCCATGGGAGGCACAAAAATTATCATATTCTTGTTTTAATATTTTCCCGATGACCTGAAGGTCCACCACGGCATCATCCGGATGATGCTTCACCATTATTCCGCCGCCGAAATCCACATATTCAATGTGCTCAAATTGTTTTGCAATTTCAAATACGGTTTTTGCGCCCTTGGCAAAGACCTCTTCGTTTAAGATGACATGACTTGAATGCAAATGGATCCCATTTATTCGCATTTCATATTTTTTGACAAGCTTCAATACCGCATCAAACTGGGTCAGGGATATGCCAAATTTTGATTGGTTGTGCCAGGCGACCACCCGTTCATCACTGACATCCTCATAATGCTCTTTGTTGATGGAGGCAAAATCAAAGGAATCGGCATTCAGGCCGGTTGTTTTTCCGGCTTCAATTTCCGACAGCAGGTTGGGGTTAAGGCGAATGCAAACAGGGTAACTGCCCTTGAATTCTTTTCCAAATGCTTCGAGATTTTGGAGATTTTCAATATTGACCGGCACACCGAAGTGAACCGCCGCCCTGATCTCATCAAACTCCACCAGGTTAGGGGTGAATATCATCTCTTCCGGCTTGAATCCGAGCCTAAACCCCATTTTTATCTCAGGGATGGATACGGTATCAATACCGGCACCTATATGGCGCATATATTTCATAATGCTCAGGTTAGTGCAGGACTTTACGGCAAACATCACCCTGTGATCGATTCCGGAAAAAGCTCTGGAAAAATCATCATACTGACGCTTGATCACCTCCGCATCATAGACATATAAAGGCGTTCCAAATTCTTTGCACAGATCATGTAAATCCAAGGATTGTATCGTGTGTGGGGGAGTTTTCATTTTTAGGGTCTCTTCATTTCGGGGATTCGGTTTTTCCGCAGGGTTTTCACCCGTTGCATCAATTGTTGCACCCGTTTAAGCTGTTTCGGGTTTTTTCTGTGAATTAAAAAATAGCGCAAATGCCATGATATCATCCCATGGGCAGCCCATTGGATATATTCATGCAAAAGGCCAAATTCATCTTGAGTGATGGGTCTGATCTGGTGGTACGCTGCAAGAAAGCTCTCCATCAGGGAAAGATCCAGTTCATTGTTGATGAAACAAAAACCGTTAATGCACATGCCAATTTCCATTAACAGGCTGTCCACACAAACTTCCTCAAAGTCGATCAGTGCCGATAATTTTCCATTGTGAAAAAGGGTATTGTCCGGGAAAACATCCCCATGGATGAGTCCCTGGGGAAGTGTTTTGGAAAGGGGGGTCATAAGATATCGGGTCTGCTCTTTAAAATAGGTGTAGATGTCAGGATATTGAAATTTGGCCGTTTGAAATTGATCGATTAATGCCACACAATGATCCATATGAATCACATTTTTCCGCGGATATTTTTCAAAAAATTCAAGCGAGTTGAGCCTGGCCACACAGATAGCAATTTCGGCGGCAGTTTGATGATTCAGTTCCGGTTCTGTCCCTGCTTTAAATTCATAGATCAACACCTTTCCAGCCGTTGAATCCGAGATAAAACCACCATCGTTTCTTTGGACAAGGTAGGCCGTTGGGAAATGTATTTTTTTTAATTCTAAAAGGATATCAACTTCGTAAAGGATATTGCCTTCATCGGCCTGCTGTGTGCAGATACGATAAAA
>CAXHYW010000711.1:0-2799 GCA_964021475.1 uncultured Desulfobacteraceae bacterium
AGACCGGAATTTAACAATTCCTCCCATGTTTTTTTTGCAGCAGCGGTTTTTTTGAGTCTATTTTATTAAAGAAAAGAAATATCAATAGTCCAAAAAGTATAAAATAAAGTGATTTTTTGGTGAAAATATAGAGGGCCCCGGGGAGGAAATCCCGGGGCCCGTCGGTTTAGGGATAGATAAATTGTCCGATCAACTCAATTATCCCCACCATCCCCAGCCAAAAGAGGCTGTGAACAGGATGCAAAATATTAGTGTAGCAATAAGGTATTTATCTTCCAAAGCCATGTGATATCCTCCTTTTTTAGACAATTTTATGCCGCATCTGCTTCCTTTGTGACATCCATTGTTTCGACGTCTGCCCGCCGGATCTGCTCTTCCGAGGTGGTGGCCATTTCCGCTTTAAAGCAAAGGGCCCACATCATCACAATGCCGACGATCCACCAGACGATCTGCCAGGACCAGATGGCGGGAAACCCACAGAAGGTAAAGGCGGTGTTGCCGATGAGAACGCCGGGCCCCAGAGCTAAAAGGAACCAGGCCGGGGTAAGTATCTTCATGCGTTTGCGCCATTTTTTACCGTTTTCAGAGGGGCCGTCTATGCTATCCAGCCATTCCCGGACCTCTTTTTGTCGGGCCTGGGTCTCATCTGAATCCTTAAATCCAAGCCCCCGGCACAGATAGGCCACCCCAAGGGCGGTGAAAATTCCCCAGCCCGCCGTATGGATGGAAAGGGGATACCGATAGATATAATAGGTGATGAAACAGACCACAATGGCGGATATAAGGCCAAGAACCACCCCGATGCTGGGAAACTTGAATCCCCAGTGAACCCCCATCAGCGCCAGGTACATGATGGTGCCAAAGGCCGTGGCAAACCCGCCGATCATGACGATGGCGTCGGTTGAGGTCAGACTGACCACCACGGCTGCAACGGCAAGAAGGGTGGCAAAAACCCGGTTGGTCCAGATCTGCTCCTTGTGAGTGCCGCTCTGTTTTCGGACATACCGCCACCAGAAATCCCTTTGGATGATGGTGCCGCCGGTGCCGATATAGGGGGCTGCCGTGGAGTGGATGGCGGCAATGGCGCCTAGGAATACAATTCCCAGAACCGGTCCAGGTAAGAACTTCACCATGAGCATGGGCACCACATCCGAGTCCACCTTGGGGGCTATTTCACCGGCCATTTGAAGAATCCTGGCACCCATACCCTGGAAGGCGGTGAAAAAGAAGAGGCAGATGCCCACCACAAATGTGGACATGAAAACCTGCTGCCATGCCAGGGCTTTCGGGTTTTCCATGCCGAAATTCCACATGGTAAAGGCCGGGGAGGACTGGATCCCCATGAGGGCAAACATATAGGTCAGGATCATGATCGCGGTCCAGCCGCCGGTGCCAAGGCCAAAATGAATCAGGCCGGGCACACTGGTATATCGGGTGTCCAGGGTGGCAATGGAGGCGGTGAGTCCTGACCATCCACCGATGAGATCTGATTTGAGCACATAAAATCCCAGCAACACAATGCCGGTGACCAGGAGACAAAACTGGAGTACCCCGACCCAGGTGCTGGCCCGCAGCCCCCCGGTGACCACATAGAACCAGACAATAAAGGCCATGAAAATAAGACCGTAGGTCGGGGGAATGCCAGCTACCCAATAGAATAATTTTGCCGCTGTTATCAGTTGGAGGCCGGAATAGAAGATGGAGTATAAAAATGCTGCCAGAACTGTGAGCCAACGGACGGCTTCATTGTTATAGTAATAGGCGAACATGTCGCCAGGTGTAATAAACCCGTACCGTTTTCCCATGAGCCAGTTTCGCTTGGCAAAAAAGGTGCCGGTAATGGGAATGGTGAGAACATACATGGAGGCAAAGGCGTATACCAGGCCTGCACTCCAGATGGATCCCGGATGTCCCACAAATGTCCATCCGGAAAACGAGGCGGCAGTTGCCGCCATTAGAAAAGCGATAAAGGGGATGGAGCGCCCTGCAATCCCATACCCCGAGGCTGTTTTTTCCGTGAAAAATCCCCGCAGCCCCCACCAGAAACAATAGATAATATAGAGTCCCAATAATAGAAAGACCCAGGTTCTCGGTTCCATAATTTTTCCTCCTGTATCAATAGAGTTGATCGAATCGCTAAATGCGATGTTGTCATACATGGGGGGGGGATCCCATTAACGTTTTTCACCTCCTTTCCCTGTCGTGAATAGTTTATGTAAATAGCTGTTTTTGCAGTGAGAGGGGTTGATTGAACCGTTTGGTCCAAAAAGTAAGTCAAGAAGCGCTGCAAGGTCAGATGCCTTGTTTTATATCTTCTGAAAACTAATTTAGGCTTAATCAAGACTTAAAAATTAACTAAATTTTGGTTTTTTTTCTTGCCAGTCGGCAATTGATCTGGATATAGTCTCACAGATATATTATTTTTCGATGTTTGGCCTTTGTTCCTCTTCTGAACGCTGCGCTTTCTTAGCTGCCTGATCCTCACTCTTTTTTACGCTGTCTGTGTAGCGTTGTAATCTTTTTTGGAGACCGTGATAGGTGGAACCCTTGATGTCACAAAGACCCGTACCTTGTTCATCCGATGACAACTCAAGGCCGGGGTTGAAAAAGGTGTTGGACACGATCCCACAAAAAAAACTGACCCTTGTGATTGCCGGGCCTGGATACGGAAAAACAACGCTGGTGGCCCAGGCCATGGAACACTTTAACCTGAGATTCATCTGGTGTCGTCCGGATTCAGTTGACACCGGTTTCAGATCGGAAGAGCGTCGTGTAGGGAAAGAGTGTGCCCCTATGTGT
>CAXHYW010000712.1:0-2793 GCA_964021475.1 uncultured Desulfobacteraceae bacterium
ATATGGTGTTCCGGGATCCACCGGTTTTCATGTATGGGCGAGGTGTTCGTATAGGTGATGCAATAATGGTCCTTTTTTTCTGAAATGTCGATGCGGTCATTGTCGCTGATCAGCATATCATAACGCATCCAGGCTCTTAGGGCTTCCAGAAGATTGAGGCTGTTCAGGGCAAGCCTCACTACAAAATGCATGATCCCGGGTCCGTATTTTTTTCTTAAATTCAGGCCAATGGCAGGATCTTTACTGACTTCTTCTGCAATTTGCCATAACTTCAGGAATTGGGTCATCGTGATCCTGGCATCGGGATCATCCATTTTTATGCGACTGATGCCGGTCTTTTTCTCCAGGGTGTCAACCGGCACCCCGTGGTCCCTGATCACATCAAACAGGGCAATGATGGCAACGGCAGAGGTTGTTTCTGATGATTCCATGAAAGCAAACTCCTGGAAAAAACTTCATTATATCTGAACTCCATTCACGATGCTGCAACCAATAGCCATAAAATCGCCAATTTTGATCATATGTTTTGTTCAAAATACCATATATAATTCTCCTTGTTTAATCAAGAACAGGACATTTGAAGGAACGGTATTCAGTCGGTTTTACAAGGAGGTAATATGAAACGATTTTTTTTGCTGGTGATAGCAGGCTTTTTGTTTTTTTCATGCTCAGACACTTCCCCGAAAAATTCAAAGGTCTCAACCCGGGTGGATGCCACTCCGGAACTATTGGCCCATAGCCTGGAATTTGATCAGCAGATTTATCAGGTCACGGATAATGTCTATTCTGCCGTGGGGTTCGGGCTTGCCAATTCCATTATGATCGAAGGTAAAGATGGGCTGATTATTGTGGATACCATGGAGTCGATGGAACAGGCAAAAGCTGTGTTGGCCGGGTTCCGACAGATATCTGACAAACCGATAAAGGCATTGATTTATACCCATAACCATGTGGACCATATCATGGGGGCCCAGACCATGGCAGGTAGTGATAACCCTGAGATATATGCCCACAAAACTCTGGATTCCCATGTCCAGCGACTGGTGAATAAAATGCGGCCCATTATCGGTACCCGAAGTATGCGCATGTTTGGCAATTATCTGGATGACAAGGGGCTTGTCAATTCCGGGATCGGCCCGTTTCTTGGCATCGGCCAGGATACTACTACAGGATACCTGAGCCCCACCCAGACATTTTCCGACCAGATGGATATCCTGGTCGCAGGGGTGAAGATCAGGCTGATCCACGCCCCCGGTGAAACCGATGACCAGATTAATGTTATATTGCCGGATCAGAACCTGCTCATCTGCGGGGATAATTTCTACCGCTCCTTTCCCAATCTTTATACCATCCGGGGCACGGCCTTCAGAAGTCTGGAAAATTGGTATAAGAGTGTGGATATGATCCGGGAGATCAGGCCCGAGTATCTGGTGCCCTGTCACGGCAGGCCCCTGTCCGGTGGGGAAAAAATTTTGGCAGTGTTGACAGATTACAGGGATGCCATCCAGTATGTCCACGACCAGGGCATCCGGGGGATTAACATGGGCATGACCCCTGATGAGCTGGTGGCCTTTGTCAGACTGCCCCAACACCTGGCTGCCTCTCCCTATCTCCAGGAATTTTATGGAGCCGTATCCTGGTCACTCAGGTCACTTTTTTCAGGAAACCTGGGGTGGTTCAGCGGAGATGCGGCTGACCTGAATCCCTTGTCCAAAAGCCAAGAGGCCGCACTTCTGGCAGACCTTGCCGGAGGGAAAAAGAACCTGTTTTCAAAGGCAGCAGCTTTGTATCAAAGAAAAGAGTATCAGGCTGCCCTTGGGCTCACAGGGCATCTCCTTACCCTGGATTCTGGAAACAGGCAAGCAAAACGCCTGCGCATTGATGCCCTGGAAAAACTGGGGCAAAAAGAAAAAAATGCCAATGCACGACATTATTATTTAACGGAAGCTGCCGAGATCCGGGATGATTTTTTAGCAGTTGAGCGTGTCAAGATCAGTCGGGGCCAGCTATCCCAGTTTCCTTTGGAAGGTTTTTTTTCCATGCTCAGTGTGAGTTTGGACCCCTTGGATAGTGCGGAAATGGAAAAAACCGTTGGCATTCAATTTAAGGATGTGGACCAGAATTTTGGTATCTATCTTCGAAGGGGGGTGGCAGAGATCAGAAAAGGGATTCCGGAAAATCCGGATATCCTGGCCCGGGCAGATTCAACTGATTTTAAGGCCATGCTGGCAGGCATAAAAAGTCCTGTGACCACCCTTGCCGGGTTTGAATATGAAAAGGGAAATGCCGTTTCCATGGGCCTGTTTTTCAGCCTGTTTAAGCCGCCCGCCCAGAAACTTGCCCATGTGTCTGTCGTAAAATAAAAGGAGGCTGTCAATTCAAAAAGAAAGTGGTAAGATGTGAATTGATGAAGATACAATACTATTATTTAATTCAAATCCAATATCTTGGGTTTCGGTACCACGGTTGGTTAAAGCAGCCAGGCCTGAAAACCGTTGAATTCATGGTGAGAAAAACCCTTGCCTTTATTCTGGGGCAGGGTGAGTTCAATATTTTGGGCACCAGTCGGACCGATTCAAAGGTTTCTGCCAACCACTCGGCATTTGAGTTGTTTACAAATACGCCCCTTCATACAGAACCCTTTCTTATGGAATTGAATTTAAACCTGCCCAATGACATTAGAGCTTTGAAGATCACTCCAGTTGATAAAACATTTAATATCATCAACTCCCCCAGGGTAAAGGAGTATCTTTATCTGTTTTCCTTTGGTGAAAAACCCCATCCCTTCAGTGC
>CAXHYW010000713.1:0-2790 GCA_964021475.1 uncultured Desulfobacteraceae bacterium
CTGGCCGAGCAGGCCATTAAGGAAGGCCGGTTTAAGGATCAGATTGTACCCGTTCAAATCCCCCAGAAAAAAGGGGAACCCAAAATATTTGATACAGATGAACACCCACGGTTCGGCACCACCATTGAAACCCTTCAAAGACTCAAACCCCCTTTTAAAAAGGGAGGGTCTGTGACTGCCGGTAATGCCAGCGGGATGAACGACGGGGCATCTGCTCTTGTGGTCATGTCAAAGGACAAGGCAGATGAACTGGGTATTACGCCCATGGCATCCATTGTCTCCTATGCCTCGGTGGGGGTGGATCCGGCCTATATGGGGATCGGTCCCATTCCGGCCGTCAGAATGGCTTTGGAAAAAGCAGGGCTCACCATAGAGGATATGGATCTGATTGAATTGAACGAAGCCTTTGCCTCCCAGGCCATCGCCTGCATGCGTGAGCTGTCCATGGACATCAACAAGGTGAATGTAAATGGGGGGGCCATAGCCCTTGGGCATCCGGTTTCTGCCAGCGGCGGTGCCCTGGTGACAAAACTTTTGTATGAACTTGCGGCTCGGGATAAAAGATACGGTCTGGTTACCCTGTGTATTGGTGGGGGCCAGGGCATGGCCTTGATTGTCGAGCGGAAGAAATAGACCAGCGTATACGGGCCACCTGCACCCGGTAAGTTAAAATTTCAAAGATGAGCGCGTCATTGCTAAATAAGCGCGTTATGGCTAAAAGAACGCATTGTAGCAAGAAGAGCGCATCCATGTAAAAGGGTGCGCTCTTTTTTATTGGGTCTGGAGAACGGCAAGGGGGGATGTTATTAAATATATTCCCCAAGGCCCGGGCGAAAGGTTTCAAAGGGCATGGCCCCGGCCATTTGGTCCTGGGGTTGGTCCTGGGACTGGTCCCGGGATGGATTGCCAGGCCCCAGGGGTAAGTCCATGCTCGGTTGGATAAAGGTCTGGCCAAACCGGGCAATCTGATCCCCTTCAAACCAGAGGCCGGTTTCCTGGGTATGCCTTTCGATGACCACTTTTTTCTTCTTGTTCAACACCACTTCCTTGAAGGGGTTTCGGAAGGAAACAGAGGGTTTTAATGCGGTGCCGCTGTAACTGACTTTCAGCCGGACATTGGAAAAATCCATGAGGGGCCACAGCTTTTCTGTGAAAAAAAGCTGGTCACCGGCGGTTGACAGTTTCCAGGAGGAGGACTCAAGCCCCTGGGACATAAGAGATTTTTGGAGGGAACCAATGGACTCTTGGGTGCCGGACACGCTCATGGTTCGGATGTGGCCGGTGGGGGTGATATCTTCATGGACAGCTTTTATTTGCTGGGCATTTCTTTTTCTGCCACCCGCCCGTTGAAACTGGTTGCGAAAGGTGAATGAACAATAATTGATGGGCAGGGCAATCTTTTGGTCCAGTGAATATTGGATCAGTTTTAGCGCGGTCAGCTCGGTTTCCAGCACCGTGACCCCGGGGCCGTGGAGAAAGGTATATCCTCGTTGGACGAGTTTGCCTGTGTTGAATTTTGTACACCGGATCTGGTGTAGGTTCAGGTGGTTGACCCCAAGTTCTGAAAGTTCTTTGATCACCTGTTGGGTGAGTTCAAGGTCCTCGGGGATGGCCGGAATCTCCACGGTTACTCTGGGAATGATGCCCAGGGCTTTTTTCAAGGCCTTAAGGTCATAATGGTTGGCACTGATATCAAAGCGGATTTCGTCAAGGCCATTGTCTCTCAGGATTTTGAGTTTGTCTTCGGTGACAAGAAGGCCATTGGTGTACATCCAGATGTAAAGGGGATGGGAAACCCGGGAACGAAGTGTTTTTAGAAAAAGTACCACCCGGTCAAAGGTAAGGAAGGGTTCTCCACCGCTGAAACTAACCCCTTTTATGTTGAACCGCTGGACATAATCGGCATAATCCCGGGGATTGGAAAATTCCAGGGTGCTGGTCATGGGTTGGCCCTTTTCCTTCTGGGTGGAAGGGCAATAAAAACATTGGGCATTGCAGATGCCATTGATAAACAGGCAGGACCAGTCTCCCTGGCCGCAGAGGGCACACCCCGGGGAAATCTCCTGGGTAAAGAGTTTGGTCCCGGAAAACTGCCATCCGGCTCCTGGGGTGCGGGGATCAAAGATGTTGGTGATCAGGGATTCTCTCAGACGGGATGCCGTATCCGTGCTTTCTGGGGTGAGCCAGTTCATTGTGTCATAGGAGTCTGAATAATCTATTCGGGTCTGGCGGACAAGTTCGGGAATATTAAGTATGGTCATAGTGAGCGCCTGTGTTAATGATCAATAAAGTTTCATGCAACATTTGCAGGATGGGTGCCATGGGGTCTGTGTTGAGATCATTGGCCCAGGAACTATTTGAATTGATAAAGGATTTATGGTTTTGATATCCTTTGATGCCGACGCATGGAAACCGGTTGGCTTGTGATAAACGAGACATTTTAATTCCGTAAAAAAGTGAATATGGGAATTATAATGTCTTGTTTGCCAGGGGGAGGGGGGCGTGTCCGGTATCCCGACTGACAAATTTTTATTTTTATGATATACACTAGGATATATATACCCAAAGAGAGCTGTCCATTGGACAGACTCCCGTAAAATCAAGGAGATACACATGTCAAAAGGAAAAGATGCCAAAAAAGCGGTTAAAAAGAAACCGGAAAAATCCATGAAGGAAAAGAAAAAGGATAAGGCAGAGAAAAAAAAAGAGAAAGCAGGATATCTCGAATAACCGAGGCCGGAGCATGGTATTTGCTCCTGGCCACAACGAAAAATGAAACTCTTAGAACTG
>CAXHYW010000714.1:0-2785 GCA_964021475.1 uncultured Desulfobacteraceae bacterium
GATTCTCCGGAGTGACTGGAGTTCAGACGTGTGCTCTTCCGATCTAATAAGGCCATAAGAAAATGCTATCCCAGCATCCAGGCATTTACGGATAATTTCCACCTGGGGCATCCGTAAATTTTGATATTTTTTAAAATTGATCAGAGTTTCTTTATCAAAGGATTCAACACCACTGAAAAGATTTACACATCCTGATTTTCGTGCCAGTTCAAGAGTTTCGTCTTCCCGGAAAATGTCATTGATAGTTATACCGGCCCATCCCTGAAAATATCCTCTCTCCTTGAATTCCTGGAGAAGCTCAAGCCGATCTAAAAGATATTGTCTGTTTGTCCCGCAAAAATTATTATCAAGAAAGGCTAGTATCCGTCTTTTTCCCATTGCAGTAATTTGGTCACGCAGATAATCGATGGAATACTCCTTAAATTTCGCTTCTTCACCTGTCAGCGAGCAGAAATCACAACTATAGCAACAGTTTCTGCTCGATTCAACATATCCAAAATGTGTCATCCAGTAGGCAAGATCATACCTGGGAATTGCCCATCCTTTTTCCAAAAAGCTTTCTGATATATAGGTTTTATCAAAAGCATCTTCAATTACATCCGCAATTTGCTCAATGTCTCCGGTACAACAATAATCAAAAAATCGTGTTGAATAATTATAAAGCATTCGGATAATAGGCCCGCCTGCTACAACAATTACATTTTTATTTTTGGTCCGGGCATACGCAGTTAAATGCAGCATTCTGTCAAAGGATGCGTTTAAACCTGTAAGAACCAGCATATCGGGAAAAGAGAGGAGTTGTTCATCTTCCAGTGGTCCGCTGAATACTTCATCATATAATTTTATATCACAAAGATCAGGTGAAAATATACCGGCTAAGAATGCAGTTGTCATTGATTGAGGATGCTTCGATGGCCGTTGGATTGGGGTTCTGAATTCATCGATAAAACAATTTACAATAAGAACTCGTTTTTTTTCATTTTACCTTTCTCATTTCAAAGTTTAATGTTTAAAATATAGACAGTTACTATCATATAAGCTATACAACGGCCGTTTTTCATCTACTATAAAAGATAACGCACCTTTAAGGGGATGCATGAAAACTATTACAAATATGCAATCCGTTTCAGACCATAAAATAATCGAACCTCTTTACGAAAGAAACAGTTCAATTGTCAATAGGGTTCTTCGGTCAACTGATCCGCAATCGTTCATTTTCAAGCAGTTGAACAAAAAGTATCCAACGCTCCTGGATATAGCTCGCTTCAGATTTTACCGCCCTTGAAAAACAACAACATTTACCCGGCATGGAAGATCCCCAATTAATTCTTCCTTTCCCTACAATGCAGATAGACTCGAAAAAATAGTGAGTTTTCAATAATCAACATTCCGGGTAGGATCATCAAATGTTCCCGCAGTCTATTTTTGCGTTTGCCTAAAGGACACCCGTCTTTGTCTTTTGACACACTGATTACAGCACGAAAACCAATTGCTATACTACAGGGAGCCTGAGCTCCTTCTGGATAAACTTATGATCAAGATGTGCGCCCAGAATTTATATATATGTCCCACGCCACAGGATAGTTGCGCCCAAAAATTGGCACTCACAAGCGTTTGGGCCTCGGAAATCTCCACTCCGGCGAAATAGGCGGTGGATTTGGGTAATACATTTTGGTTGACAAAAATCAAGTTTTCATGCCTACTTAGTAGTTGGGTTTTAGGTAATATTTTTTAGTGTTTTATATCATAAATTGTTTCGGTTTGGGGGAAGTATGAAAAGACTAAGCAGCTTTATTTCATTGTGCCTTGTTGGCATTGTCCTGGCAATCGGGTCATCGCAGGCCTTGGCTGAAGACGTATTGAATCTACTGACCTGGGATGGATATGCGCCTGATGAATATATAACGGAATTTGAAGGCTTCGTAGAAAAAAAATATGGCAAGAAGGTTAAAATCAACCGTACCTATCTTCAGGATACCACTGAAATTTTTGTTCCTGTCAGGACTGGTAAGGCGGATATTTTTGTACCCACCCAACAGATTCTAAATGACGGTCGCTGGAAATTCGTGGAAAACAAACTGGCACTTCCCCTTAACCTGGAAAATATACCGAATTTCA
Source organism: uncultured Desulfobacteraceae bacterium (assembly GCA_964021475.1). Taxonomy (GTDB): domain Bacteria; phylum Desulfobacterota; class Desulfobacteria; order Desulfobacterales; family Desulfobacteraceae; genus NBML01. Next base: position 2,119 of record CAXHYW010000714.1, read on the forward strand.
AACATGTATTAAAGAGTTTTACGCCCTATACCACCTTTGGCGGAAAGGTATACGCCGCACCCATTGCCCACGGCGCATACGGATTGGCATACAGTACCAAATATTTCTCCACCCCGCCCAAATCCTGGAACATACTCTGGGATAAAAAATACAAAGGGAAATTCGCCATAACCAAAGGGACTACTGAGGTTAATATTTATGTTACAGCACTGACCATGGGATACGATCCCGCCGATATGTCCAATTTTTCAAAGTTGAACAATGAGGCCTTTCACACAAAACTGAGGGCACTGGTTGAAAATGCCCATTCATTCTGGCCTGGAATTGATTCTCCCCACGATTTAAAGGGTATGCATATGGGAGCCTCCTGGGGATGGTCTCTTTCCGGTCTCAAAGAATTGGGAGAAGAATGGAAGATGGTCGATCCTGAAGAGGGCTCTCCTGCCTGGGTTGACTCCCATGCGTTGGGTCATTCTTTAAAAAACAAACCTTTCCTGAAGAAAGTGGCTGAAGAGTGGATTAACTTTACTCTGGGTAAAAAATATCAGGTTGATGTGGTAGTAAACTATCTTTCCTGCGCCCCTGTCACCCAGAATATAGTTGATGAGCTACCGGAGGAAAAAATTAAGGAATTCCACCTTGATGATCCGAACTATGTGGCCAAATA
>CAXHYW010000715.1:0-2780 GCA_964021475.1 uncultured Desulfobacteraceae bacterium
CTATCATCGGTTACTACAACATCAGAAATCTACCCGCACAGGTCGAAAAATTTTGGGTCATACGCAAGATGAAATACTAAAAGATTTTCGTGCACTTATCACCGATCATGAGGTGAACCAAAAAGCCCTGTCTCACTTCAAGTCTTCTCTTAGAGGTATTATTCAGCCCTCTTTTGAACTTCATGTGATTCATAAAGATGGGAGTTTCCGCTGGCTGGATATTTCACAAGTTCCTACTATGGGTAACTCAGGCGAAGTGATTGGGGTCGAAGGGATTGCCCACGATATTACGGAAAGAAAACGTACAGAAGAAGAGATTCAAAAAAATATGGACGCTCTGGAAAGGTTTCAAAACGTCACAGTGGACCGGGAACTTCAAATGATCAAATTGAAAAAAGAAATCAATAAATTCTTTTTGGAAAAGAATGAATCTGAAAAATATACTATTGTTTCTTAATATGAGTGCTTTGGATAATCAAAAGCCATATAAGAAACTTTTACAAGGCATCTGTGCCGCGGCATGGCCTGAAAATATTGATAAAATGGTTAATAGTCTGAATCAACAAGTAAGAACATATCAATTGAATTTTACAAAAAAAGACGCTTTCCGATTTGTTGGCAAAGCTATTATAAAAAAAGGGGGGGGGGATGATGACTATTTCCATCCAAAGTACAATACTCATTGTTGATGATACTGATACAAACATTGATTTGTTGATGGAAATTTTAAGTGATGAATATCAACTCCAAGCCGCTTTGGATGGATCCAAAGCGCTAAAAATGGTAAAAGAGCACCCGCCTGATTTGATTTTATTGGACATTATGATGCCCGGAATGGACGGCTATGAAGTATGTGAAAAATTAAAGGCAGATAAAGCGACACAAAAGATCCCTGTTATTTTTCTTACCGCATTGGCCGAAGAGGAAAATGAAACCAAAGGGCTTGCCATGGGCGCTGTGGATTATATCACAAAACCATTGTCACCAAACATTGTAAAAGCCCGTATAAAAACCCACCTGAATTTAAAACGGCAATACGAGGTGTTAGAGGAGAACCTGAGGCTTAAAGAGGAAATTGAAGATATCACCCGGCATGACTTGAAAACCCCCTTGCAAGCACTTACAACCATCCCGGCAGCGCTTAAAAAGGAAGCCGGTCTCAAGCCCGAGCATGTTGAAATGCTCGATATGATGGAGGTTGCCAGTTTCAGGATTTTGGGGCTCATTAACAACTCTCTTGAAATGTCAAAAATTGAAAAAGGAACTTATGATTTTCAACCGGTCCCGGTTGACATGGCTAAACTTGTACGCCAAATTCATGGCGAATCTTTGGACTTAATAGCCCTGAATAATTTGGCAATTGACCTATCCATAGACAACCTGCCAGCGGGAAGGCAAGAGACATTTTACATTATGGCAGAAGAATCATTATGCTATTCCATGCTTGCCAATCTCATAAAGAACGCAGTTGAAGCATCACCTGCGAATGGACGCATAGCTGTCGACTTATCTGCAAATGGATCTTTTGAAATTAAAATCCACAACAAAGGAGTTGTTCCTGAGAAAGTCCGGGAGCATTTTTTCGAAAAGTATGTCACCCATGGCAAGAAAAATGGTACTGGTTTAGGAACCTATTCAGCCAAACTTATTTGTGAAGCTATGGGTGGAACCATCCGCTGCGAATCTACAATAAAAAAAGGGACAACGATTTTTATTGTCTTCCCGAAGATACCCATGAAAGAGCGTGAACTTGAATTAAACTCAGCTAACACGGCTGCCACTGAAATATTTAATAAGCATATGCACATTCTGCTTGTGGATGACCATTGGTCCATGCGTCGTGTTATTATAGGTGCCCTGAGTCAAGTGGGGCTGACCAATTTTGTAGATGCTGAAAGTGGTAAGGATGCTATGGAAATCTTAAATTCCGATCGTATCGACTTGATCATCTCGGATTGGAATATGCCGAATATGACCGGACTTGAGCTTCTTTCTGATGTACGTTCCGATGAAAAATTAAAACACATTCCGTTCATAATGTTGACGGGCGAATCCTCTCAGGAGAAAGTAATTGAAGCATATAAAGCGGGTATCACTTCATATATTGTGAAGCCTTTTCCCCCTGACCTACTAATTGAAAAAATAAAGGCAATATTTAACTGCTAAAGGAGATTTATCATGAATTTATCTGAATGTACGGTTTTGATTGTCGATGATACGGAAACGAATATTGATATTTTAGTAGAGGCTTTAAGTGATAATTTTAAAATAGCGGTTGCAATGGATGGAAAAAGAGCACTGAGCACAGTGTCTCAAAAAAAACCAGACGTCATTCTTCTGGATATCATGATGCCGGAAATGGATGGATATGAAGTTTGTGCCCGCCTGAAGGAACAAGAAGACACGAAAGATATTCCCGTTATCTTTCTGACTGCATTGACAGAAGAACAAAACGAAGCAAAGGGACTTGCTTTAGGTGCTGTTGATTACATTACCAAGCCTTTCAGTCCGGATCTTGTAAAAGCACGTGTGCAGAAACAACTTGAATTAAAGATTCACCAGGATCACCTTGAAGATCTGGTCAAATAACGAACCCGTGAACTGGAAGAAAGTCATCGGTCTGCCATTTTTATGCTGGGTGAGGCAGGGCATTATAATGATACGGACACCGGGGTTCATATCTGGAGGATGGCTGCGTATTCAGGAGCCATTGCCAGGCACCTGGGATGAGATCGGAAGAGCGTCGTGTAGGGAAAGAGTGTGCCGCGATGTGTAGATCT
>CAXHYW010000716.1:0-2773 GCA_964021475.1 uncultured Desulfobacteraceae bacterium
ATGGCCGGAATCGATCCCCCAAAACACCCGCCCTTATACGCGCCAATGAGCATTCCGATAGAAACGATGGGTGAAAGGGAAAAAGTCATGGGCACAATCAAGGCAATTGCCATGGTGGCTGTCAGGCCCGGAATCGACCCCAATACAATCCCCAGGGCCACACCAAAAAATGTGCCCAGAAAAACAGGCAGTTGAAAAAAAAGCCCCAACGCAGTAATAAAGTTATCCATGGTCTATTTCCTAAAATAGCGGCCCGAATAGATCCGGGTCAGAGTTAAGTTAACTTCGAGGCGGTACTCCCCGTGTTCAGATCAGCACACCCGACGGTAGAATGACATGGAGTGCTTTAACAAATAACAGATAAATAAATGGCAAGACTGTTAAAAAGAACAGCAGCATCCCCTTCCATGAGCGAACGCCGGAGAACCAGAGAAAAATTGCCATGAACACCACCGTGCTGACAAAATAGCCCAGCGTATTAATGGCAAAAATATAGAGCACCGAAAAGATAATTGCGATCGATCCCCTTGCTGCAACATACTTCATTTCTGACAGATCGCGGGTTATTGGTTTTGTGTCCCGCAGTCCCGATACCAAAAGACTCAGCGAGAGAATCAGCAACAAAAATGCTGTGATGTGGCAAAAAAGACTTGGCGACAGGGCAGCCGGCCCTTCGGCCATGGAATCCACCTGGGCTGGAATAATGACCAGGTGAAGGGCAAGTGCAAATGCCAGCAGTATCAGACCTGATATAACGTCGTTTCGTAACCGGGACATAATCTAAAGTATCCTTTTATCCTGCAGGAGCATCACGCTCCTGCAGGGAAGTATAAATCAATTATTTTTTTGCCAGACCAATCCGATTGATCAGGTCTTTTTTGAGGGCATAATCTTTTTCCAGGAAATCTGCAAGCTCCTGCTGATTAAGGTAGTACGGAAGCAGATCCATTTTCTTGAACTGCTTGAGAAAACCTTTGTCCTGGCATGCTACACCAAATGCATCCCCAATTTTTTTAACCACGTCCTGGGGCAAACCCTTGGGACCGACAATACCCATGCCCGATACCAGAGCATAATCGTAACCGATTTCTTTCAGGGTTCTGACTTCGGGAAAACTTTCAATGCGTTTAACGCCGTAAACAGCAAGAAGCCTCATCTGGCCGGCCTGAACATAGGATTTCCATTCTGTAGCCTGGGAAGTTGCGGTAACATGGCCACCAAGACAGGCTGTTACGGCATTGACACCACCTTTGTAAGGAATATGAGTCCACTTGATCCCCTCTTTAGCCGCCAGGTACTCCATGACCAGATGCTGTCCTGATCCAGTACCGGCGGTTGAATAGGTGACCTTATTAGGATTGGCCTTGGCATAGGCGATGAATTCCTCAAAGGTCTGCCAGGGGCTGTCTGCCTTGACGCACAGACCATGCTGATAGAGTCCATAAAGCATAATGGGCGTAAAATCGTTCATCGGGTCGTAGTTGACCTTACGGAGAAAAGGAATTCGAGTCACGCCAGCCGTCACCATAACACCCAGGGTGTAGCCATCAGGTTTTGCGTTTGCAATGAGTTCGTGCATCAGGGAGGAACCACCGCCAGCCTTGTTGGTGCAGACAAGGGGTGTTGGAAAATATTTCTGGGCCATGTTGGTTAAAAGGCGGGCAGTAACATCGGTGGTGCCGCCGCCTGAATAAGGAATGTAAAGATTAATTGGTTTTGAAGGATAGCTATCGGCCCAGGCCTGGAAGCTGAAAAATACGACCATCATCAGACCGAGCACCAGTGAGAATAAAGCTTTTTGTGATTTCATACCATGATCTCCTTGTTAAGTTAATGAGGCGGTTATCGCCAGGTTTTTGTCACACGAGCCGGTCTTTTTCAAGGCAGAACTGCAGGCTGTCCATCACCTTGAGCAGATACCTATCCCGGTCGTTTAAAATATCGGTCAAATCCCGGTCCCCGTAGTCATAAAAACCACGACCAGATTTGACACCCAGGTTCCCTGCATCAATATTTTCCTGCAGGGATGCGGGCTTATTATCAACGGGTGGATCAAAGAAATTTTCGTCCAGAAGATTCCTGGCACTCAGGTCCAAGCCGGTGAAATCATAGCGCTGTATCAGTCCCAGGATCATCATCCTCGGCGCGATACTGGCTTTGACGGCAAGATCCAGATCTTCTTTATTGATGTAACCGTTGTCCAGCAAAAAGAATGCTTCTCGTCCAAGGTTTCGCAATATTCGGTTGATGATGAAACCGGGAAGATATTTTTCAATAACAATGGGACGTTTATTCAGATCTTTCAGGAGGGACACTGTCGTGTCAACCGTCTGTGTTGAAGTCTGTTCGCCCTTGACCACCTCCACCAGCGGAATAATGTGGGGAGGAGCAAACCAATGAGCGATGAGGGTCCTGGAAAGCCTTGCTGCCGGCACCACTTCAAAAATATTCAGGGTGGAGGTATTGCTCCAAATCATGCTGTCGGCTGGGGCATGGCAATCGATTTCTTCAAAAACAGATTGTTTGATGGCATAGTTTTCACTGACAGCTTCAATCGTGATCCAGGCATTTTTCACGGCAGATTCAACAGAATCGGTGTAAGAAATACTTTGCCTGACGACTCCGGTGTCATCAGAACTCATATGGCCTGCTTCCACCAGGGTCGCCAACGTAGCATCCACAATTTTCCGACTTGCGGCCACTGCCGCAGGTTTTAAGTCAAATCCAATCACCTGGTATCCGGCCCGGGCAAATTCCAGGGCCATTCCCGGCC
>CAXHYW010000717.1:0-2771 GCA_964021475.1 uncultured Desulfobacteraceae bacterium
TTACACCCCACTATCCATTTAAATGATGCCCAACAGTATACCGCATATCCTCATCCAGACCATCCGTACCCGACAACCATTTTAAATAATCGTTAGGTATATCCCTGAAAAGCTGCCCTTTATGTTTGCCAAAATAGATCCGGCTCAACAAAACCGGTTTACTTGAGATCTCCATCATTTTATTTTCAACAGCAGCGGGACCTGTATCCTTGCTCATCCTCACAAATAATCTCTCAAACAATTTTTCAAGAACCAGGATATCACCCAGGGCATCATGGGCGGTGGCTTCAATTTGAATACCCAGATAATACCTTAAATATTGAAGTTTGTATTTGGGTATAACACCATTCGGATCCAGGTGCCTGGCCAACTTCAATGTACAAATCACCTTCTTTGGGTTAACACCTTCTTTAACGAGCATATCAACATCAAATTTAGCATTGTGGGCGACAAGAATATTGGTATCATCATTTAATAAATTGACCATTTTTTGAAAATCAGGGGACTCTTTAAACTCTGGTTTGTCAGCCACCTGTTCATTTGTAATATGGTGAACGCTCATGGCTTCAATTGCAATTGGTAATGGCGGTTTGAATAATTCGTTTACAATCTCACCGGTTTCAAGTTTATAGGCGAGCTGGCATAATCTGTCTTTAGTTTCAGTTCCTGTGGTTTCCGTGTCGAGAAATATGAACAATGTGGCTCCGATTTTTGTATTTTTATTTGATTCGATTTTAGGACTATCAGAAAGGGTATGATGATTCAAGCACAAGACGATAAAAGGGCTAAACTCTTATAAGGAGATCTTAAAAATAAGAGAATGCCTGAAAGTGTACAGAATCAACTCTCATAATGGTTTCCAGTGCAGGGGCGAACAGAATCATATCAATTGGCCTGGGCCAGTTCGGGTACAAACAGAGCCTGGGTGACTGCAGATAGGCTGGCAGAGTGTAAAAACTTCACTTCTTTGTTATAACGGTGGCAAAGTTTTTTCACCTGTAAACAGGCATTATGACTATTACAACTCACCGGACAGACCACCACATCACAGCGTTTTACCTTGGCGGCCAGGTTGGTTCCTGCATTTTTCATGTATCCGTCATGGTAATCAAATTTTCCCCCTGCCTTTTCCACTATGTCCCGATAATAGCCCTTCATCTTGGTGATGCCGCCGATCATAAAAACCCGCTTGGCGCAAAGCTGGTAATGGGGGCAGTCGTCCCCCAAACAAACGTTCTGGGAAGGACAGTCCAGTTGCGAATTCAGATCAAAATCCGGTTGTAAATCCATGTTGAGACCCAATGATACCGGGATTTTCTGTTGGGAGGAGGCGGGCACAAAGGAGGTTATCAGCTCCTGGAGCTCTTTTCGAATCAGTTCATTCTCATTTTTCACACTGAACAATTGGATCTGCATCTGCCTGGCTTCCCGCTCTGTTTTTCTGGCGGATTCCTGTTCCAAGGCAAGGGCCTGGCCAAGGGCAAGGATTTTTTCCTCATAGGCCTGGATCAGATTTTCCTCTGGATTCACACGGGCTTCCAGGGAATGGATCTGGGTTTTCAATTCCCTGGTTTTAGAGCGAAATTCCTCCAAAGCCAGAGCATCGGACTTACGAAGCCCAACTAATTCTCTGAACTTTTCATTCATCCGGACCAGTTTCATTTTTTCCCGATCCAGGGTCTCATGAGTGGCCTTCAGATTCTGACGGACATGGAACACCTCGGTCATATTGGCATGGGCCTGCATGTGAACCTCACCGTGGACATCCTGGAGCAGCTGAACACCGGCATCCTCATGGGCCACAATGGCATACATCACAGTACCGATCTCTCCATTCCCAGAGCAGGTATCCCACAGGTGTCTTACGGCATTTTCCGCTCTTTTTTCAAACAATGCTGCAATCTCCACCATGTATTTTCTGGCCTGGTGGCGAATGAAATTGTTCACCTTGACCGAGACTGGATTTTCATCCCCCATGCGCCCCATAAGGTGGCTGTGGTATTCATAGGATTTCATGGACTTAACTTCGTACCCGCACTTTTTCAATATATTTTTGTGCTTGTCCACAGAGAGCATGGCCCCCACCACCGGACATTTAAAATGCGGTTCTATTTCCCAAATATTCATGAATTTTTTAAGGGGATCTGACATAATCACTCTCCAAATATTTTATCATCTCACAAAATAAGTTTGCCGCGTCTAACTTTTTATCCAGCTCAATATATAGATCATCTTAATCATAGTCAAGCCCCCAGCCAAAATCAATCGCCCCAGACATGCCCTGTGCCATCATATATTCCCCTGTGTGAACTAGATAGAGGGGAGAAGGGGATTGGATTTCAAATTTAACGGGACACAATTATTTTTATTTAACATCACGATAGCCAACAGATAAGCCTTCTGTTGTCTCGATACCAATACCTTGACCGCTTATTTCCCCATTATGAATCCACGATACATGATAAAATTTACCCTGCTTTTGAATGACCAACCCACGTTCTGCTTGAAAATTTCCTTTATCGTCAAAATAACGGATGCGGTAATTACCTTCAAAGCCTTCCGCCACTCCCCCCGTCGCAATACCTGTACCATTCCCATAATCGGTATGACACCATTCGGCAGTTAATATTCCGGGTTCATCATTTTTTTTATATATAACAACTCCAACACTGGACATCGGTTTTCCTTATATATTAATTGTAACCAAACACATTTTAATCCCCTGGCCTAGGAAGCATTCCTAGGATTCGGGCGGGTTGAATAAAAAAAGG
>CAXHYW010000718.1:0-2767 GCA_964021475.1 uncultured Desulfobacteraceae bacterium
AGATCGGCACACCAAAGATCGGCCCCAAACCGCTCCCGCAAAAAATTTGCCCCAGATAGGTGTCTCCCATGCATCTGTATCCAGGCAAGCACCTCGTCGGGATATTATCATTGCCCTGACGAAAAAGGCGGAGGAGCAGATCCGGTCAAATGAGCTTGCTGCTGCATTTGCCACCCTGGAGCAGGGGATACGTATCGATCCCCAGGACCCATTCCTTTGGCATCTGATGGCCAAGGTCCGGCTGGTACAGGGCAATTTGCACCAAGCCCAGGATCTGGCCAAAAAATCTTCCCTTCTGGCAGGGCGTTATCCATCCCTTCAAAAAAAAAATAGAGAGATTCTGGCCAGGGCGTTGGGGAATTCCGGCAGTACACCTAAGGTTTTGATTCCCCCCAAAAAAACTCTGGAATAGGGTTGGTTTTCTAAGAAGCCGGTGGTGTTCCTGCCAGGTTTGTATTGATCTCAAATGCGGCGGCCCGGATTTGGGCTATGATGGCCGGTATCTTCTCGTCATCCATGCTGGCCGTAAAGCCCACCACCCAGATGGCCGGGAAATAGACGCCCTGGGGTTGGATGGGGGCGGCAATGGCCCTGACACCTGCGATATATTCTTCATCATCAAAGGCAATTCCGGTTTCTCTGACGGTTTCAAGTGTTTTTAAATAGATATCCGGGTCTGTGATAGTCTTCGAGGTGAACCGGTTCGGGGGATTTTCCATTAAATAGGCCCGGGCATCAACCGGTGTCATTGCCGATAAAAAAATTTTCCCCATGGCCCCGGCCAGGAGGGGCAGGGAAGTGCCGATGGGAGAGGATATTTTAAAGTCTTTTCTGGATTCCACCATGTCAATGATGGTTACGGAAGACTTGTTACGGACGCCCAGGAATACAGATTCATGGCATTGTTCCATGAGGTGCTCCATGGCCGGGCGGGCAGCCCGTTTAAAATCCATTCGTTCATAGGCGGCTTTCCCCAGCTCCATGAGGGTGGCACCGATGGTAAATTCTCTGGAAACAGGATCTCTGAGAATAGCGCCCTGTTCTTCCAAGGCATTGGTAATGCCATGGACAGTGCTTTTACTGATTCCAAGACGGGTGGATATTTCGCTGAGCCGCAATCCCTTGTTGGCACTGATTGCTTTGAGGATGAGAAACGCTTTTTTGACGATGGGTGCCTGGTAGGGTTTTGTCATTGTTCACCATAATGAATTAGAAGATATATAGGACTGCGTTCTTTTGCCTTTAATCCTTTGTTTAATAATATATTGATCTGTTCATTAGTTCATTATTATGAATTTTAATGAAAATCAATGATAAGTTTTGTGTTCTTCAAATGAAATCAAGGATTATGCCGGATTCCCTTGGATTCTGGACTGATTTCATGGTAGAGATTATGTTATATTGCGATTATCTGTCAAGGTTCATGGCAGACCATGTTCATGGTAAACCGTGTTCATGGCAACCTCCTATTTTTTCAGCACAATGGAAAACTGCAAATGGAAGATAACAAATCAATACGCTCATTGGAAGAGCAGGTGGCTGGTTTAAGCCAGGAATTAGAATTGGCCAGGGAAGAAATCTCTTCCCTTGAGGGGATTGAAGTTCATTATCATTCAATTTTGGAAGCATCTCCCAATCCCATTGTTCTTTATGATATGGAAGGAAGGGTGGTTTATCTGAATCCCGCCTTTACCCTTACCTTTGGGTGGACCCTGGAAGAGGTCGCAGGTAAAAAAATGGATTTTGTGCCACAGGAGAGCCTGCCGGAAACCATGGATGCCATTGCCCAGGTATTTAAAATAGGTCAGGTGGAGCTGGAAACCAGGCGCTATACCAAGGATGGGAAAATTTTAGAGATAGCGCTTTCCTGCGGTGTTTTTAAAAACCAAAAGGGTTCTTTTACCGGGACTTTTGTCCTTCTCAGGAATGTAACCCAGAGAAAAAATGATGAAACCAGGATTCAAAATCTCAATGATGAATTAAAGATCCAGACCCTGGAACTTACGCACTTGAATCGAAATCTTCAGAAGGCAATTGACCATGCCTTTGTCATGACCCAGGAGGCAAAGGAAGCCAATCTTGCCAAGAGCGAATTTTTGGCCAATATGAGCCATGAAATTCGAACGCCCATGAACGGGGTTCTTGGGATGACCAATATCCTGCTTGATGAATCCCTTTCGCCAGAAACCCGGGACGGTTTGAATATCATTCAGCAGAGTGCGGAAACCCTTTTAACCGTTCTGAATGATATCCTGGATTTTTCAAAGATCGAAGCCGGGAAACTGGATGTGGAGGAAATCGCTTTTAACCTGAGAGATCTGGTGGATGAAATCTTTGGGATTCTGGCAATGCGAAGTCGGGAAAAGCAATTGGGATTGACCTCGCTCATTGATGACGATGTGCCGTTCAGGCTTATGGGGGATCCGGGGCGGGTGCGCCAGATTTTGATGAATCTTGTGGGGAATGCCATTAAGTTTACGGATCATGGCGGAAAGATTCATCTTAGGGTGGGGGTGACCCAGGCGGTTTCGGACCCGGTTAAAATTGAGTTTATGATATCAGATACCGGCATTGGCATGACCGAGAGGCAGGTTCAAAAATTATTTCAGTCCTTTCACCAGGTGGATGCTTCCACCACCCGGAAATACGGAGGTACCGGTCTGGGGCTGGTTATTTCCAAACAGCTTTGTGAGTTGATGGGGGGAAAGATTCGTGTGAAGAGCCAGCCAGGCGTCGGTTCTACCTTTACCTTTATGATTCTTTTTAA
>CAXHYW010000719.1:0-2757 GCA_964021475.1 uncultured Desulfobacteraceae bacterium
ACATCCATGAGCAGCATATCCGTGTTTAATATGCCCCCATCCCCCTTGAGGTTGCTCACCGTGGCCATACTCACCACCCGGTCCACCCCCTTTATGCCTTCGGCATCAAAGGTGAGATCCAGCACCCGCTGGAGAATCTCCTCTTTGAATACGGTGTCGGATTTGATGATAATGGAATGGAGGACCGCATCCCCGAAAATGTCCTTGATTCTGTTCACATATTCTACATCCGGATCGCCCTTGGTCAAAAGACCCTGGGAAGAAGAATCAACAAAAAGATGCTTAAAACCCGATGCAAACATAAAGGTAATCATCAGCACCAGAATGGTTGAGCGAATGGGAGAATTCACAATGCCGGACATTATTTTTTTCATGACAGGCTTCCTTAGCGAACCGGACGTTTCATATAATTCTGGGTAAACACGATATCCTTGTGCCGGGTGTCCAAATCAATCTTCTCATAAGCCATGATGGTGCTAGTTTTCTGACGGATCCGGTTCCAGGTTACCTTAAAGCTTCTGAACAGCGTTCCTTTCATGGGCCTGATTTCCTCAAATTTTGACACCTTGATATGGCGTTCGTGGTGGTCGTAATAATCCACTTTCAGGGTCATATAATTGGACTGGTCCACCCACATGACCCGTTTTCCATACCCGCTCTCTTTTTTTTCCTTTTCCGTGGTGGGAATTGATTCAATTTTCCAGCATTTGTTATCAAAGATCTGTTCCTCACCCACCAGCATGTACTCATGGGCATCCAGGTTCTCAGGCCGCATATCCTCATAGGCCATGTCGGTCCCCATGAACTGGTTTTTTTTACTCCCCCCGGCAATCCGCTTGGTTGACCTTGCAGCTGACATATAAAGCCACTGGTCATCATCCTTGTCCTTGCCCTGTTCCCAGGTCAAAAGACCCACTCCCCGGATATTTGCCGGGGCATGGTATTGGATCAGGGTTCTGGTTTTCCCCTCTTTTTTGGCAGCATAAATCATCATTTTCTGATGTTTTGCTTTGCCTTTGCGGTCCAAAAGGGTCAGGTTAACATCAGAGTATTCATTGTCTGAGATGTGACGGTCCTGCTGTTCCTCTATGATCTGCCGGCCGGTGAGTTCCCCGGCCCAGCCCATGGATATCATCCATCCAAAAACCATGAGGCTGCATATCAATCCTGGCCCAATCCTTTTTAGCATATCCTCATTCTCCAGTGATAAAGGGTTTAATAGGTGATTGCCATCTGTACATATACCCGATCGTTGTCATCCCACTGCCCCAAAAAAGTAGATGGGTCCCCGGATAATTTCTGGTATCCATAGAAAAGTTCCAGATTATCGGTCAATTTTGATTCACCATAGATATCCCATAGAGAATCTTCCTTTGACACATTGTAGACATAGGAAGTCTTGATGGAATGATCTTCATCGATCTTGAACTTAATACTGCCGATAATATTGGAGGCCAGACCCCGGCCCACCCCCTTGTTGGAATAAATGCTGCCGGCATCTCTTCTCTGGGTAATCTCCTCCCCGGCATATTCCACCACGAAACGCAGTTCCTCAAACCATGAGTTCAGCCAGTCGTAGTTGGTATAGTTCACCCCTGCCACATAGGAAAGATAATCCTCATCCTTCAAATTATCCCGGCTATCGTGAAACCCGGCCTCTCCATGGTATTCAAAATCACCGGACACCGTTGAAAAGCTCAGCCCGAACAAATTATATGCCGGGTATTCAGTGGTCTGATAAACCAGGGGAAGGGTCAGAGGATTGATATCGTTTCGGATCACCCCCTGGGTGCTGTACCCGTACCGGTACACCATGGCCAGATCCCAACCGGATAAAAGGGTGCTTGAACTGAGCCGCACGGCAACGGACATCTTGTCCATTTTGTCATCGGGAAGATCCCTTCCTGCATCTATAATCACAGGTTCCATGCCAAATCTTTCGACAAAGGCAGCCCGTCCTTCAGGGTCATCACCAGCCCACCTGCTGGCCTCATTGGGCTGACGATCCGGAACAAAAAGAGGCAGCCAGACCGTCTGGATATTCACGGACTCAAACATTTTTAAGACAGATACAGAAGGGATCCCGATTTTTTGAGGGTCCATTAACTCAATGATGTCCTTTGGATTTAAGGTATCCAGGGGACTGTAGCTGTCTGCCACCTTCCAGGAATAAATTTTTTTACCCACCTCCACCTCAGCCGTATCCCCATACCAGGAGAACAGCACCTCGTTCAGGGTAAAAGCAGGTCTGTACTCCCGGTCTTCCACAAAGAGCTGAACTCCTGCGGTATACAGGCTGTCAAAATTTCCCCTGGGATCAATCTGAAAGATCAGATTGTCAGTCAATGCCCGGCTCAGGCTGAGGGTGGCATCTGAGCTTAAATGAAAGTCATTGGGTTCAAGGTCTGAATCTTTGTAATAATAGGAACTTCTTAAATTGATATCCAGCCTGGGGGACCAGGTTTCCTGGAATGAACTCCAGATGCCGGGTGCAGACTCTTCCTCCTCTTCCCCTCCAAAGGCTGTAGAAAGACATAAAAGAAACAAGCCGGTTATCCCTATACACACCCGTACGCGCTTAGATAATAGTAACATGAAACGGCCCTTTTATCCTATAGGTGATACCTGCCCATTCAACGCGGCTGCCTGCCATGGCAGAATAGCAGATCATCAAATGGGTCAGATGGATTATGGGTGTGCCCGCAGTTTCAAGAAACAGGCACTTAAGACCATATTCAGACTGGCCAAGTACATACC
>CAXHYW010000720.1:0-2752 GCA_964021475.1 uncultured Desulfobacteraceae bacterium
TCAAATCCAATCACCTGGTATCCGGCCCGGGCAAATTCCAGGGCCATTCCCGGCCCCATGGTTCCTAAGCCGATAACGGCAATGGTGGTGTTTTTATGGGTCTGCATGAAAATTTTGCTCCTGTGGTTTTATTAATTACAGCTCCTTGGGGTGAGCCCCAGATACTCCCGCGCCTCGTCCGGTGTTGCCGGCTCTTTTCCAAGCTCTTTGGCAATTCGAACGATACGGGCCACCAGCTGGGCATTGGATGAGGCTAGTTCGCCCTTTGTGTAATAAATATTATCTTCAAGGCCGACACGCACGCAACCGCCAAGAACCATCCCCAGGGTTGCCATGCGGGTCTGGGCAGCCCCCACATTGGTACAGTTAAAAATGCTGCCGGGGGGTAATTGGCGCACAAGGGACACAAGGGTATCCGGGGTTGCAGGCTCTGCGCCTTGGTAACGCATGCCAAGGACAATGTTGATGCCATAGGGTTTCTGGATGCGCCCATCCTTAATCAGACGACGGACATCCTGGAGCATTGCATGATTGTAAATTTCCATCTCCGGCTTGATGCCGCGTTTATTCATCTCATCCACGTAATAATCAATTTCATCAGGCATATTTGACCAGGGGATTCCCTTGTAAGGTCCGGAAACACGCATGAGGCTTCCCATGTTTAGGGAGGCCATTTCCGGGCCGGCTTGGAGGCATTGAATTCGTTCTTCCTGGGTCAGATTTGGACCTCCGCCGGTACTGTCCTGGATAATCATGGGACAGATCGCCCGGATCCGCTGGTGGATGTCATTAAAAACATCAATGTCCGAGCTGTTTTCTCCCTGGAGATCCCTGGCATGAATATGGCAAATTGCAGCGCCTTCATTGTAACAGGCAAGTGCAGATTCAGCGATTTCATCGGGTTGTTCCGGTACATTGGGATTGAGCTTCTTGTTAGTGATAGCCCCAGTCTGCGCCACGGTAATGATAACTTTATTATCTGGGATCTTGTAATCCATAGTGTTGCTCCTCTTTTTGGCATCCTCTATATTAGTGTCAACTCAATAATTTTAAACTGCAAACGTTTGCATAAATACATCAAAAAAAAACTTCATAGCTTATTTGCCACCATGGCAGGCATCAACATCCCATGTCAACCCATCATCTGATGGGGCAGTTCCCAGTTGATTCCCTGATGATAAGATCAGATGGAAGAATGATTTGTCCTTCATCACAACTGCCCTTTTCAATGGCTTTGATCAATAGTTTTGCCGCTGTTTTACCGATCTCAATCACAGGGGTTTTAATGGTTGTCAGCGGAGGATTGAACAACTCGTACATGTCTGAACATCCAATGGCAAGAACCGATATGTCGTCTGGAACTTTTAAATTTCTGCTGTGAATCTGGTGCAGAGCCCCGAGTGTAATGGTGTCATTCATGCAGATGACGCTTGTAGGTGGCTGATCCAGATCCAGAAGCTGACCCATGAAACTGTATCCGGCCGTTTTTGAAAAATCACTTTCCCTGATAAGGCTTTCATCACACTCAAGCCCTTTGTCGGCAAACACTTTTTTAAAGGCAGCCAGTCGTTCAATGGAGTACCAGGAATCCATTTTTCCTATTATGAAACCGATTCTCCGGTGCCCCAATCCCATAAGATAACTGACAGCACGGTACACGCTTTTGGAATTTTCCGAATTGACACTGGGAATGGCAATGCCTGAACCCGGGGGGAAACCCGGAACGGCAACCACGGGAATGCCATCTTCATAGAGCTTGATTAGCGTGTTATCATGGATACGATTGGCAATGACGATAATGCCGTCCACCTGCCTCCGATAATAAAGAGAGGCAATATCCACCTGATTATTGATGGAGAGCATGAGTTGATATTCATGGGCATTGGCAATGGTACTGAGCCCTAAAAGGGCATTGGAATAAAATGGATTCTGAAACGCAAACTCACTAGTTCTTGGGATAATCACACCAATGACGCCCACACGTTTTTGCACCAGGGCCTTTGCCGATGAATGAGGGAAATAATTAAGTTCGCTGGCAATTTTGAGCACCCGTTCCCGGATTTCAGGCTTAACGCCTTTTTTCCCATTGATGGCGCGGGAAACCGTGGAGTAAGAAACCCCTGCTTTTAAGGCCACGTCTTTTATGGTTGGTGCATTACTTACCATCTGGCTCTCCTTTGGTTGGACACAACATATTGCAAACGTTTGCAATATGTCAAGTTGTTTTTTTGAATCGTTGAAATATCCCACCACCGAGTCAGTGCTATCCGGATAAGTGCCTGTAGATTATTACGAAATTTTTTATAAAAAACTTGACAAAGCGTTTAGTCTTTGGTTTTACTAAAAAACTAACTTTTAAAAAACTAACTTTTAGCCCACCCTAAAAATAAGACCAAAAGGCAATTAGACACGGTTGCTGTAAAACGATCCAAAAGGAAATACATGGTCAAAGCACTGCAAGCGGCAAAAATCACCAAGGAGAGAATCTCCGATCAGATCAAAACCATATTGAAACAGGGTATACTGGATGGTCATTTTAAACCGGGAGATAAGTTTCCACCGGAAGTAGAGATAGCGAAACAATACGGTGTGAGCAAGGTGTCTACAAGAGAAGCCTTACGGGAAATGGAATCCGAAGGCTTGATCCAGAAAAAGCGGGGTGTTTTTGGTGGTAGCTTTGTGGCCGAGCCCGGGTCAGAAAAAATGGTGGACGTAGTATCCAACTCTTTTTTGTTCGGCGGGGTAACAGTGA
>CAXHYW010000721.1:0-2750 GCA_964021475.1 uncultured Desulfobacteraceae bacterium
CTCCAAGCCCGCCATTGAAAATGTCATAGTCAGAGTCCGTGCCTTTAATAAAAAAGGTGTCGTTACCGGATCCACCTTTCATGGTATCACGGCCCACTCCACCTTCAATATAATCCGCTCCCCCATACCCCTGGATGGTATCGTTACCGCCCATGCCGTAGAGGTGGTCCGCCCGGTTCACAATTGAGGAACCGCCGGAAATACTATCCGCTCTTTCAGATCCAAAGATATACTTGGCGTTGACAGGCAGATCTATTTCACCGTTTCCGGCATACGCCTGAACATCTAATGACAAATCCTTAAAATCAATATCTTCTGATGTTGGGGATAACTCTCCCTCATTTATTGAATGGTAAAGAAATGCTGCACGGTCTTGAATGAACTTTTCTGAATAGTTTTCTGCTTCAAGGTAACCATCCACATTGAGGAAACTATAATCAACGCCCTCAATATAAAAAGGATTCAGGTTGAGCAGGGCATATAACTGCCCCTTGCTGCCGGTCAGGGTTTCAAGAACAGTGGTACTGCTTTGTGTCAGAGAGGTGATGGTTGCCTGGGAGATTCCTGACATAAGATCGGAAAGATTGGCATGGAAAATATCGCGAGAAGATTCCTCATCACTGCTCGTTTCTGTAGCCGGATAGTCCTCCCCGTAGATCTTTCCCACGGTTGAAATAACCGCTTCGAGCAAATTATCATTGTCCGCCACAGGAAAGGCATTTAAAATATCGGTGATTGTATCAACACTCAGATTAGAATCAATGGTGCCGAAAAGATTGTAGACGGCAAGCGCATCAGTCAATCCGCTAATACTATGAGAGCCCCAAAAGGATTTTTCTTCAACGGTTAAAACAACCGGTGTACTGATCGGTAGCCCGACTGAGGAAACAATGTCATCGGCCGCTATAATATTTGAAATCTGCAACACTGCAGGAATTGAAATTGGATCATCCGGGGAAAGAGCATTCACAATGGCCTCTAAAATATTGCCGTTAACACCGACGACTCCTGGCGCATTATAAATATAGGCATGTGCTATGTCAGCAGAATACTTAAGAGCCAGGTTGGTGGCCAGAAAACCACCCAGGGAATGGCCAGTTACTGAGAATCCGGAGTTCAGCTTATTATCATCCATCCATTCCTGGACCTTTGCCGAAAGTCCGCTATATTGCTCCTGGGTTTCTGCAGAACCCAGTATTGCAATATCAATAAAGTCTGTCCAGGCATCATACAAATCATTTGTTCCGCGGATAGCTACTGTCTGGTTTCCACCACCATCCTCGAACAGGGTTACGGACAATCCTGTCGACTTAAAATACGTTTGCTCAAACCCCAACTCGTCAATAAAAGTTACTTCCGCCATTTGGTTGTATTGATCGATGACGGTGTAGGTTTCGGCGAAGGTTCGAGCTTGGGTCGAGGACAATCCATCTCCGTCGTCTTCGATGTCTTCACTATTCAACTCACCTGTTTCAAGGTCTATGTATGCGACTTCAGCCAATTCACCATATTTCAAATATTCATTAATACTCATTCTTTACTCTCCTTAGATTTTTGAAAAATATTATCAAGAAGCGTTCGTTCTCCTCTTCTAACATCCAGACATCGGAAACTTGAGCCATGCCAAGGGCCTGGAAGGTCCCCCCCCCTCTGCCATAGAACACAGCTTTCCCAAGTAATTTATGGTCTGCCTTACGAAAAACCTCATAAATCCTTCTTGATACTTGTGGGTCAGCCATCCGGGATATCTTTTTTTTGGACGCAAAAATATAGTCCTCGCCTAAAGCGTTCTCTCCTTGTGTAGGGCGATAAAAATTCGGTCCCCATTTATTAAACATCTCGGAAGGCAGCTCAACAGTCTCATAAACGGTAATCCCACCATCGTTTGCACACAACTCCCGAACTTTGGCGTCCCAATACATCTTTTTCCCGGCTACCATCCAGAAAGCACCCCCGAACCAGATCAAAAAAAGGAGAATGCACGCAACAACATGCAAGGCTTTCTTTTTCCGGTCTGCCGGCCTCCAGCATCGCCAAAAGCGATGGATCAGCCAACCCACAAACAGCCAAACGGCAATCAGAGCCAGCAAATAAATTCCGCTCATACAGCTATCCTCCATTTTTTTTGTATATTTTTTGCCTGAACCAACCACTTAAAGCCACATTGCATATGTACCCCGGAATATCCGGCAATTACTTCTTTTCCCATTGAATATGATTTCCTAACGATCATTCCCCTTCCGAAATAGGTTGATCTGAATAAAAGGAACTTTGATTAGATAATTGAAACAACTCCATTTTTAAATTTAAGTGAAAACTCATCAGAGTTTAATGCATAGATACTCCTAAAGAAATTCAAGAACAAAACCGGTCTTTTACCAAATTGAACGGGCTGAAAACTATCATGAAAGCCCAAAAAGTATTGACCGCCGAATCTTACCCCAAGAACAAAAAGCAAAAATGACGCCAATTCGATAAAATCAGGTATTTTACTATTTAAGATGCTGATATACTGACCTATTATTTTTTTGGGTTTTATTAAAACCGTTTACCCCTGATGATATTTAACGATTACGTTGATATTAAACATGACGCATAAGGTATTTTGGCCTGTCATTAGGCGACCAGGACACTGCTGCCAATTCCGTTTATTACCGGCTCCACAACCTCGCCTTCCTTCTCTACAAAGTTGATACGGAACCGCCCCTCCTCAAAATCATGGATAATTGCAGTATTACCGCCCCCAAAAT
>CAXHYW010000722.1:0-2746 GCA_964021475.1 uncultured Desulfobacteraceae bacterium
TTGTAGTAGAAGCATAGAGAACCTCCCAAACAAGAATTTTTAACTTTTCTCCCAAAAAGAAAGGAGATCCTCTATGCTGAAAATCAAGATAGAACATTTTCTCGATTATTGTAAAGTGTCAAATTTTGCAGATAGGTCTATGCAATCATTACGGGTAAGGCTCAATGAGTTTAACCGGTTCATTAACGAAGTACTTGTTGATTCGATTCAGGCCATCTCCTACAGGTATTTAAAGGAATTCGTTACTCAGTATCGGACCCCTTCCATCCATATCAAAAAGGCCCGTATCTGGAGCTTGAGGCAATTCTTTCATTTCTTAAAACTGAACGGATGGATAAAAACAAATATTGCCTCAGATTTTCCATATCCTAAGATCGAAAAAACGATCCCCCATTTTTTGATCATTGAAGAATACAACCGGCTTTTAGCTTTTTTTTATCGCAGGGCATCCGATGCTCCCGGATTCAGAAATCTTGTCATGATCATGATGCTGGGGCTCCTTGGCCTGCGGTTATCTTCTGTGATTTCCCTGAACATTGAAAATGTGGATATTGAAACCGGTCTTTTGCAGATCACTGAAAAAGGGGGAAAGCAAAGACCATTGATCATGCCTGAAATTTTATGTTTTATTCTTGACAGATATTTTGTTTTTCTTAATCAAAAACAAGGGCCTTTATTTTTATCCATACGAGAAAAGAGGATTTCCCCGCGAACGTTACAGGATGTCTTCCAAAAGGCTACAGATTCACTTGATATTGATAAACATCTGCACGCCCATCTTTTTCGCCATTATGTGGAGTCAGATATAATGGGGAGTGTGGCTTGACAATCACACTGTTTCCTGTTGATTCATATCAAAACACTCCCCATAATAATTTTTACAAACTACACAACGAATTCAGCCATTTCATTAAATCACCATCTTCTTCCCACTTCGGAACAGTCTCTGGTACTAGATTTACATAGGCTTTCTCAATCGCTTTTCGTTTCATTTCACTATTGGCTCTGGCATAAACTTCTGTCGTAGAGCAATCAGCATGCCCCAGAAAATCACGAATGTAGATCATATTAATATCGGATTGAAGCAAATGCATGGCCTTGGAATGACGCATCACATGGGGTGTAACTGGAAAATCAACATTAAAACTAACGTCATATTTTGCCTTCTCAACATATTTGTTCAAGATATAAGAAATGCCCCATCGTGATAGTTGTTGTTTTCTCTGGTTCACAAACAGGTAATTATCACCATTTGAGATTCCAGGATGATATTTTTTCATTTTAAGATATAAACTGAGGCTCTCAGATGTTTTTCCCATGAGCGGTACTTGTCGAATTTTGCGACCCTTACCGTGCAGTCTTATGACAGCGGGAGAGGCTATTCGCACATCCTTTACTTTAATGTTTATCAACTCCTGCACTCTGGAACCCGTATCGTAGAGGACAGACAGGAGTATGGCATTACGAAATCCGTCAATTGTTGACGCATCAGGTTGGGAGAGGAGGATTTGCATTTCTTGGCCAGTAAGATAGGGGACCAACGTCCGGGGATATTTTTTGTTTGGTATTGAGAGAATTTTTTTAAATTCAAACAGATTCTCTGGGGATTCTTTCTGTACGTAATGAATAAATGAATGAATTACAGCAAGTCGCTGGTTACGAGTTGAGATGGAACATTTTCGTTCTGTTTCAAGCCAATCAAGAAAGTGGAGAATGAGTTCTTTCGACAGATGAGTTGTCTTGATTTTTTCTGGTTTAATTAATTTTACTGAGTCGCAGAATATCAATAGCAGCTTAAAGACATCGCGGTAAGATGCTATTGTGTGTATGCTGGCATTTTTCTGCGTAGGTAGATACTTTAACAGAAAATCAGAGAGGTATTTAGGGAAATCATTCTCCTTCATCTGTCGGCCCTCCTTCCGGTATAACGTACCCGAAACCTGCCTCTAATCGGTTGATAATATCAGGATACAAATCAGCCGTTAGGCGGAGATAGTACTGCGTGCCTCTGAAATCAGAGTGGCCCATGTATGCTGCCAGATAGGGTAATAGATTGGTTAATTCTTCACCAGCCAGCACCCATTTTTTTAAACATTTGACCGCGTAGTTGTGGCGTAAATCATGCACCCTCGGGCCAGCATCAGTATGGGGGATGTTGGCGCATTGCAAATATTGGCGGAAACGACGGTACACTGTACTATTGTCCATCTTGCCTTTTCTGGACGACTCGAACAGATAAGCTTCATCTTGAGAGTATTTATGAAAGACCTTCATAAATTTGCCTATCCTGTTAGTAAGGCTTGGCGCAAGCGGGATCAGTCGATCCTTATTGTTTTTGGTATGATATGCGGTCAGAATACCATTGATTTCATCAAAATCTTTGAGCATTATATTTAACGCTTCAGATACTCTCATGCCGGTTCCATAAAGCAGGCGAAAAAGAACCGGGTCAACCAGGTGCCTGTTTGTATGAAATGAATCCTCCCAGGCATCAACTGCGGTAAAAATATGCTTCATCTCTTTTTCAGTAAAAATATAGGGAATATGGGAACATTTTTTTGCAGGTGCTGATTTTATTTTTGCAACATATACTTCCCGGTGCCCCTGCCGAATCAAAAATAATGCAAAATCCCGCAACAGGCGTTCTTTCAAATAGTGAGTTGACGGCTGTTCCTGCGGTGAATAGATGAAGTTATCCAAGATCGGAAGAGCACACGTCTGAACTCCAGTCACTCCGGAGAATCTC
>CAXHYW010000723.1:0-2741 GCA_964021475.1 uncultured Desulfobacteraceae bacterium
GAGATTCTCCGGAGTGACTGGAGTTCAGACGTGTGCTCTTCCGATCTGTCGGAAGAGACCAGGTCTTCAAGGGCCGAGGTTAAATCGTCCGTAAGAACGCAGCTCTCCTGTTGGGATTTGCACTGGTGACAGCCCTGGCAGCCTTTAAATTTCATTGCGTTTAAATGATAGGCGGTGATGACCGCTCCGTTTTTTTTGGCTCGGTTTAAAAAGCCGTTGGCAATTTCAGAGGTAACCCCTTTTTTCCTTGGACTTCCCAGGATGGCGGTAATTTTCATTTGTTTTTCCTTTGGTTGTTTTGGTGTTCGTAAAATTTAGATATCGAAAAGTTTCGAAGTCTAAAGCCAAAAAAATATTAAAACAAGGATTTAATGGAATCCAAAACCTGGGTGTCCACCTGGACAAACAGGGTTTTTCCCTCCCGCCGAACCGTTATTAATCCCACCTGGCGAAGTTCCTTAAAATGATGGGAAATGGTAGAGGGCGCAAGGCCTAACACCTTTGCAAATTCCTGCTGGCAGTTCTCCATTTGGTCCACGCTGGTGGTCAGATTGCCGTTTCCCAGCGGGCATCGGGCAAACTCCAATAAAATTTTTAACCGGTTCGGGTTGGACAGGGCCTTGAAGATGCGGGCAAATTTTTCTGTCTGGGCATCCATTTCATCCGGGTTTAATTTTTCAAGTTTTGAGTTCGACATGTTTCGAACTATACCCATGACCAAATCGTCTGTCAAGTGTGGATAAAAAATATGGGACTTGGCTTGCCAAACCAAATCAGATTGTTATTTTATTGAAACGGTTTGAAAAAATCAAAATTTAACCCGATTTCCCCTTTGGGGCCCAGGAGAATACACATGAATGCCTTGATTATTGTTGCCCACGGAAGCCGGAACAAGGAATCTGCCCGCCAGGTTTCAGCTCTTTGTCAAAAAATGTCTGATAAAGCGAAAAATCTTTCGGGTCAACACCATCTTGCCCGGAATCAATTTGACAGGGTGGCCCACGCATTCCTGGAATTTGCCTCTCCCGGTTTGGAAGAGACCATCGAGGATCTGGTGCAACAAGGCATCCACAAGATAATCGTCTTCCCTTTTTTCATTGCCGCGGGAAGTCACCTTCTGACAGATATCCCGGAAGCCATTGAGGCGGCCCGAAAAACCTATCCCGGGGTGGAGTTTTCCATCACCCGGCATTTGGGTGGAATCGGTGCCATCGAAGAGATCATCCTTGATGAAGTGATGACCCAATTAAATAGCCAGGAATAAGCATGAAGAAAACTTTGATTATCAAGACGGGTGATACCTTTTCCGATGTCATCAATGCCTGTGGTGATTTTGAGGAATTGATCGTATCCGGCCTTGGAATCAGCCGGGACAAATTGCGTGTGGTCAATGTGACAGCCCATGAAGTATTGCCGGATATGGAGCAAATCAATGGGGTGGTGATCTCAGGGTCCCATGCCATGGTGACCCAGAATCTGGATTGGAGTCTTGCCCTTGAAGCCTGGATTAGAAAATTGATTTCGGCGGGTATTCCGCTTTTGGGCATTTGTTACGGTCATCAGTTGATGGCAAAGGCCATGGGTGGGGTGGTGGATTACCATCCCGGGGGAATTGAAATTGGCACCACAGATGTAACCTGCCTTACCGAATGTGTAAGAGATCCGTTGTTTAAAGATCTGCCGCCCTCTTTTAAGGCCCAGGTGTTCCATTCCCAGAGCGTTATTCAATTGCCGCCATCAGCCGTTCTCCTTGCCAAAAATGATTTTGAACCCCACCATGGGTTTCGGATAGGGAGCATGGCCTGGGGAGTACAATTCCATCCCGAGGCAGATGTGTCCGTGACCCGGGGGTACCTTGCGAATCTGGCAGAGGATGTCCGATCCGCCGGTCAAAACCCTGACCAATTGATCGACCATCTGGAAGAGACCCCCCATGCGTCATCGTTATTGAAAACATTTGGAGAGATTGTGACGCGCCCGTAAAAATCAGGACAGTTGTGAAAAAGGAATAGTGAAAAAGGATTCGTGAAAAAAGGCTAGTGAAAAAGAATTTGATTACCGCCGGTTTAAAGACCAGTCATAGGGAAGATATGAGATTTTTATGGTGTTGTAGGCTGCCAACCTGTCCTTGAAGTCGCCCGTCGCATATTTTTTGATAAACACCAGGGGGGCGTCATTAAAATCCTTGGCAAACCATTTAAAAATTTTACTGGTATAAAGGGTGTTCTCTTTTAAATAGACGACAGATGCATCATTGATAAATTCTGCTGTCCGTTCATCTAACTGGGTTTCCAGTTTTTTACCGTCAAAGGGATGATTGAACAGAGGCGGGCAGCTTTTGGCGGCACAATTGATGGCAAAATGAACCCTGGGATCTTTGAAAGTCGGTCGAAGTACCTCATGCTCAATATAATCCAGGGTCACCAAGTGACCATTGAGGTGAATGAATTTTTGACTCCAGGGGTTTGAAAAAAAAGACCCTATTTCCTTGATGGAATTGATACCCGGATATTTTGTCAGGATTAATTTGATGGTAAATGCATTGTAGGCATTGATAAAAAAAGCAAATTTTTCGTTGTGGGACAGCTGGTCCGTATCAATGGAACTTAAAATCGCAAGATAGCTGTCCAGAAGGGCTTCGTCTCGCTTAAACCCCTCATAATCCACCCGGTTTTTTTTTACATGCTGCTTTAGCAGGGTCGCATAGATGCGGTTGTCCACCTGGGGGGGAATATCTGCTG
>CAXHYW010000724.1:0-2741 GCA_964021475.1 uncultured Desulfobacteraceae bacterium
CCCGTATCAAAATCTACCATTCAGCCCGGGGATCTTGTTTTTTTTAAAATTCCGGGGAAAAAAGCAGGCCTGCATGTGGGCGTTTACATTGGAAACGGGCAATTCATACATGCCCCGGGCAGCGGTCGCAAAATTAGCCTTGCCCGTCTTAACAACATCTATTTCAGCCGACATTTTAAAGGGGCACGATCCTATCTCTAATTTCACCGTTAAATAACTGCCCCCTGGAAAATTTTGGTGGCGGACTGTTATAAACCCTGATAAGTTAAAAGTTTTTAATAAGAAACAAATAACTGTAAACTAAAAAAAATGGAGAAAGAATGAACTTCAAAGAAATGATTGAATCCACACTGAATCAATCCCTTAAAAATGCGGTGGCACTAATCATTATGACGCTGGTTTTTGTGGGGGCAAGTGTACTGTCTTTAGGAATCTTGGCGCCTGTCATGCTTGCGGGTTATACCAAATCTATGCTGGATATGATCAGAACAGGACAAGACCCCAGTCCCAAGGATCTGTTTTCACAGATGCATCTTTTTTTGCCGTTATTTCTGTTTTCACTGGTCCTTGTCATCGCCATTGCCATCGGGCTTTTGCTTTTGGTTATTCCGGGGATGATCCTTATAATTGCGGCAACCTTCTTTTTAATTTACATGGTTCCAGTGATGGTAGATCAGGGTCTTGGTCTCATGGATGCAGCCAAAGAAAGTATACGACTGGTACGTCAAGCAAGCGTTTTTGATCATCTTATTGTGGTTATCATTTACTCGGTAATTCAGTCCATCGGTGGATCTACCCTGCTGGGAACCCTCATTACCATTCCAATTTCCACCATTTTTCTAGTGATTGCCTATGATTCCTATTATACAACGGCAACATCCTAATTTGTCAGGTGGGAAAATTCACAACATCCCAAAAGGAAAAAACTAAGGGATGAAGTTCACATTAAACAATCAACTGATTTTAGAAGATTTTGCAATTGATACCGGCCAACTCATCCAGCAAAAACTGACGCTGAAAAACCCCAAATTTTATGAAGCCCAGAAAATGGGAAGGTATACCCGGGGTATTGAACCGGTGTTATTTTTTTTTGAAGCCGACGACAACCGATTAAGCTGTCCTAGGGGGGCTGCCACACAGATTTATAAAATCTGCCATGAACAAGGCGAAACCATCGATTTTTTTGATGACAGACACACCCTAAAACCTGTGGATTTCATCTTTAACGGCCAATTGAAACCCCTACAGGAACAGGCAGTTAAAAGCTGTTTAAAAAAAGATTTCGGGCTTTTGGAAAGCCCGACCGGGAGCGGTAAAACCACAATGGCATTGTATATGATCGCCCAAAGGATGCAGCCGGCTCTGATTGTGGTGCACACAAAAGAATTGCTCAATCAGTGGATTGATCGCATCCAGCAGTTTTTGAATATACCTGAATCTGAAATTGGCATTATCGGATCAGGAAAATTTAGTATCGGTGATAAAATCACCGTGGCAATGATTCAAACCCTGTACAAAAAAGCGCCTGATGTGGCCCCTCACATCGGCCATGTGATTGTGGATGAATGCCATCGATGCCCTTCAAGAACTTTCACAGAGGCGCTATCGGCCTTTGATGCAAAGTTCATGATCGGCCTTACGGCCACTATTTGGAGAAGAGATAAACTTTCTGAGGTGATTTTTTGGCACATCGGCGATGTGACCGGCAGAATCGACAAACTCAATCTACTTGAAACCGGAAACCTTTGTGACGCCCAGGTACGATGGATAGAAACCAAGTTTAATACCCAGACGGATACAAGTGAATATTATTCCCAGGTTCTGTCTGAGTTGACACAAGATTACCAGAGAAACAGGCTCATCTGTGATACGGTGGAAAAACATGTCGGAGCGGGGATCACATTGATTTTATCCGACAGAAAAGACCATTGCCAGACCCTTCACGATACCCTGCTTACGGAAAACCATATTCAATCAGAAATTCTCACCGGCGCCACTTCCCCAAAAGAAAGAGACAGGATTATCAAGGAACTGCGGAAGGGAACGTGCGACTATCTTATTGCCACAGGACAGCTTGTGGGAGAAGGATTTGATTTGCCGGGAATCACCACCTTGTTTCTGACCACGCCTGTTAAATTTTCAGGCAGGCTTATTCAATATATCGGACGTGCTTTAAGACCGGCACCCGGCAAAGACAAGGCGATTATTTTTGATTTTGTGGATATCTTGAATCCTGTTTTTGAGGCGTCTGCAAAATCACGATCTTTTACATATGCCCAGCAAAACATAATGGCGGAATAAAAAAAGGCCAATCTTGAACTTAGCGCGCTATCGCGTTAGCTGTTAACTAAAACCTAATGGCTAATTTTAAATGCAAATTCCTATCAAGTTAAATGTTTATCCAGATTTGTGGTTTTTTTGGTTACTTCATAATCATACGCTGGATATTCAAAAATAGGATTTCGGGCTTCTGTTTCGCTTAGGGAATATCCATAGATGGATGAATATTCGGACACATCTTCACCCATGTTGCCAAGTTGTTGAAGGTAATCATGGATACTTTTGGATTCAATGATGGTGACTTTCTCCAATTATACCGTAATGGAAGATTGGGGAATTCTTTTTGAGTATTGAGTAGCACTGTAAATGGAGATGCCATTTGAGTGCTTTTAAAATCGAGTAATTGTAACATACATTCCGCACCCTTTATTGCTGATCTTTGATGGTTTTTTTTATGCAAT
>CAXHYW010000725.1:0-2736 GCA_964021475.1 uncultured Desulfobacteraceae bacterium
TCAAAAAAGCAAGCAACCCGGAACAATGCATTAATAAACTTATTTAACCGGAAACAAAAACAGCTGGTATCCAAGGCACCGCGCTCTTCAAAACCTGACAAAAATTTTGATCTCCCCCTTATCCTGAAACCCGATCCAAAGGCGTCTCCAAAGCCTGCAAAAAAGAGGCCCACAAGAGACACCCAAATAACCAATCTGCGGTTCTGGTCCAACCCAGAATATACTAGAATTGTGATTAACGCCATGGATGAGAGGCGCTATTCCCACCGCCTGTTGAAAGAGGACCCCGCCATTAACAAACCCTTTCCAAGGCTTTATATTGATATTGAACAGACCCGCTTAGGGAAGGGTATCGCCGCCCTGATCCCCATCAATGATAATCTGTTAAACCAGGCAAGGGCCGGCCAATTCCAGCCCCATACCGTCCGGGTGGTGGTAGATATAAAATCCTTTGAAAATTATAAGATTTTTTCATTGAAGGACCCCTTTCGAATTATCATTGATGTATGGGGGAAAGGATCCAATGGGTCTGGTGCTTCCTTGGAACAGGGGTTGGTCAAAAAAGGGCCGAAAAAGGTACCCGTCATTACCTCACGGATCACAACGGACAATCTGAAATCCTCGGATATTGCAAGACAACTGGCCCTGGGTGTCAGAAAAATCATCATTGATCCGGGCCACGGCGGACCGGATCCAGGGGCTCCCGGATATATCAAGGGGGTATGGGAAAAGGATATTGTGCTCAAACTATCCTTGAATCTTGCCAAAAAACTAAGAAAACGTCTAAACTGCACCGTGGAACTGACCCGCTCAACAGACACGAAACTCACCCTTGAAGAACGCACTGCCATTGCCAATACCCAGCGGGCCGATCTGTTTATTTCCATGCACTGCAATGCCGCCAAGAATAAAAAACTGACCGGATTTGAAACCTATATACTGAATCTTGCAACCGACGACCAGGCCATTTCTGTGGCCGCAAGGGAAAATGCCACCTCCAAAAAAAACATATCGGATCTGGAGTATATTTTAAGTGACCTGATGAAACATGCCAAAATTGAAGAATCCACCCGCCTTGCAAATGATGTTCACAAAACCATGATCAAAAAAATGAAAAAGAAATATTCAAAAATCAATGATCACGGCGTCAAACAGGCCCCCTTCTATGTTCTTTTGGGTGCCAGGATGCCCTCCATTCTCATTGAGACATCCTTTATAAGCAACAAGATGGAATGCAAACGTCTGTTAACCAAATCCTATAGAGATGATATCTGTACTGCCATTACCGATGGGATTGAAAAATACATAAAGGCCACAAACCCTAAACAATTATAACCCAAAAAAGAAAGGAAAAGATCATGTCTTTTGATAACATTATTCTTGAAGTAGAAAACAACATTGCCACCCTGTTTTTCAATAGACCCAAAGCATTAAATGCGCTGAACAATGCCCTTTTTGATGAACTGGACCAGGCCCTTGACATGGTAAAAAACAATAGTGATATTCGGGTACTGATTCTCACAGGTGCTGGAGACAAAGCCTTTGTGGCCGGCGCCGATATTTCCGAACTTGTAAAAATGAATCCGCTCCAGGCCAAGTTCTTCTCTAGAAAAGGCCAAAAAATATTTTCAAAGATTGAAGATCTTCCCATCCCAGCCATTGCAGCGGTGAATGGATTTGCCCTGGGAGGGGGTAGCGAAGCCGCTCTGGCCTGCGATTTTATCTATGCATCCGACCGGGCTGTTTTTGGCCTGCCTGAAATCAGCCTGGGGTTGATCCCGGGATTTGGCGGCACCCAGAGACTTGCCAGGCTTGTGGGAAACAATAGAGCCAAGGAAATGGTGTTTACCGGGAAAAACATACGGGCGGACAAAGCCCTTGAGTACGGAATTGTCAATAAAGTCTGTGCCCATGAAACCCTGATGGAAGAGGTTTTAAAAACAGCCAATTTGATCGCCTCAAAAGGCAAAGTAGCATTGAGAGCCGCCAAGGAAGTAATCCAGAACGGAACAGCCACGAATCTTGAAACCGGCTGTAGAATCGAAAATGACGGTTTTGGTATTGCCATGGTCAGTGAAGA
Source organism: uncultured Desulfobacteraceae bacterium (assembly GCA_964021475.1). GTDB lineage: Bacteria > Desulfobacterota > Desulfobacteria > Desulfobacterales > Desulfobacteraceae > NBML01. Next base: position 2,081 of record CAXHYW010000725.1, read on the forward strand.
TGCCTTAGAAGGCACCAGCGCTTTTCTGGAAAAACGAAAACCTGTGTTCAAAGGAGAGCTCAACTAAAAGCTCCTACAATTACTAACGTCAAGGATCCATCCATGCCCATTTATAACAAAACGTTTGAAACCATGCCAAGAGAAGAAATTGGCGCGTTACAGCTTAAAAGGCTTCAAGCCACGATTGAACGAGTTTATGAAAGTGTTCCATTTTACAAAACAAGTTTTACCAAGGCCGAAATAAAACCAAAAGATATTAAAAGCTTAGAGGATCTTCAGCGCCTGCCTTTTACCACTAAAATAGATTTAAGGGACAACTATCCCTATGATATGTTTGCCGTTCCCATGGACGAGGTTGTCAGAATCCATGCCTCTTCCGGTACCACGGGAAAACCAACGGTGGTCGGCTATACCCAGAACGACATCAATACCTGGGCGGAACTCATGGCCAGAAGTTTTTCTGCCGCCGGCGCCACATCCAAGGATATCCTCCACAATGCATTTGGATATGGCCTTTTTACCGGGGGTGTCGGTGCCCATTACGGTGCCGAAAAATTAGGGATGGCAGTGATTCCGGTTTCCGGCGGAAATACCAAACGCCAGATCACCATTATGCAGGATTTTAAACCCACTATTTTGTGTGGCACTCCCTCCTA
>CAXHYW010000726.1:0-2730 GCA_964021475.1 uncultured Desulfobacteraceae bacterium
GAGATTCTCCGGAGTGACTGGAGTTCAGACGTGTGCTCTTCCGATCTAATAGAGCCGGGAACCTCCGAGACTGATATTTACAAACCGTGGGTAACTGAAGAATTCCATGACAATCTTATCCGCGAAAAAGTAAAAATAGCCTCTATCATTCAAGAACTCATGGCCAAACATGCCCCTGAGCTGAAAACCTCGCCAAAGGGTGCCAAAGACCTTGTAATGTGTGTGACAGAATAAAAAAAAAGGATAAAAAAAATGAACAACGACAGTGTTTTCCAGGTTGCATTAAATACACTGAATAATGCAGGAAAAATCGGTAATATCGATGAAAGAGTGCTTGACGTACTACAGGCACCCAAGAGAATCTATCAGTTCCGGATTCCCATGAAACTTGACAATGGCTCTTTTGAAGTGTTTCAGGCATATCGTGTCCACTATTGTGATGCCCTGGGTCCGTGCCGAAACGGTACGAGGATCAGACCCGCCCTTACGCTGGATGAAATTAAAGCTTTGGGTCTGTTTATGACAATCAAACATTGCGCTGCAGATATTCCTGCCGGTGGTGCCAAGGGCGGTATTAAGGCAGATCCATCCAAATTAACGGAAAATGAGATGGAACGTCTGGTTCGCGCGTTTGTCCGTAATCTCACACCCAAAGGCCCATGGGCGGATGTTCCCGGTGCTGATATCGGTACCGGAGAGCAGGCCATGGCATGGATGCTTGATGAGTACGAACAGATCACCGGCATTCACTGCCCTGCTGCCATTAATGATAAACCGCCCATTCTCGGCGGTTCGTTGGGAGGGGAAGCCGCCACAGGTCTGGGTGTGTTTATTGTCCTCATGGCTGCGGCCCATGATATTGAAATGGATGTGACAAAGTCCAGTGCCGCTGTTCAGGGTTTTGGCCAGGTCGGATCCGTTCTTGCCTCACTCCTTTATAAAGAAGGCTGTAAAATCAAAGCGGTCAGTGATGTGTACGGCGGAATTTATGCAGAAGCAGGCATTGATATTGAAAGCTTAAAAGAACATGTTGCAGCCACAGGAAAGGTGTCAGGATTTGCCGGCTCAAAAGAGATCACAAATGAAGAACTTTTTGCCCTGGATTGCGAAATCCTTGTTCCTGCGGCAGTTCAGAATGTGATCCATAAGGGCAATGCAGGTGATATCAAGGCGAAATTGATTGTGGAAGGTGCCAACGGCCCCGTGACAACAGAAGCGGATGAGCTTCTCACGGCAAAGGGTGTTACGATTGCACCGGATGTGGTTGCCAACAGCGGTGGCGCAACGGTATGCCATTTTGAGAGAACCCAGGGGCTTTCCGATCAGTACTGGGATCTTGAAACGGTTAACGCAAAGCTTGAAACCCGTATTCTGAAGGCATACAACGATGCCGCTGACACTGCCCGGGAGTTCAAAGTTTCCTCTTTGAGAACCGGTGCCTGGATTCATGCCCTGCAAAAACTTGAAAAAGCCATGAAATTTAGAGGCTGGGTATAGGCGAGGGCTGATATTAGGTCCGGTGATGATTTTATATGGATAATTGCCGGGGAAAAAAAGTTCCGGCAATTATCCATTATAAAACCACTATCTTTTAGGAGAGAATGAAAATGCTAATTTTTGAAAAAACTGAATATCTCTTAAGGCTAGAAAAAATAAAAGAACAAATGGAAATCAAGGGGTTGGATCTTCTTGTTCTGGCAGACCCTGCCAACATGAACTATACCACAGGGTACGATGGATGGTCTTTTTATGTCCCCCAGGTTGTTCTTGTTGTCAAAGACGAGGTGGAACCCCTGTGGATAGGCCGCGGGATGGATGCAGCAGGAGCCACTCTGACAACCTTTCTCAAACAGGAAAACATACAGGGATACCCTGACGATTATGTTCAGTCCATCACAAAACACCCCATGAATTATGTGGCGGACATCATAAAACAGCGGGGATGGGCAAACAAAAAGATCGGTGTTGAAATGGATGCATATTATTTTTCAGCAAGGGCTTTCCAGGAATTAGAGGAAAGCCTCCCCAATGCCGTATTTACAGATGCAACACTCCTTGTAAACTGGGTAAGGCTAATAAAGTCCAATAATGAAATCAGCATTATGAAGCAGGCAGGAAAAATCGCTGAGAATGTAATGCAGACCGCCCTTGATAATTTGTCACCCGGTACCCGGGAATGTGATGTCGTGGCAAAGGTCTACCAGGCACAAATTTCCGGGACAAAGGAATTTGGTGGTGATTACCCTTCCATTGTCCCCATGATGCCCACCGGTATAAAAACCACTGCCCCACATCTTACCTGGACCGATGACCCATATGAAAATGAGCAGGCAGTCAATCTGGAACTTTCGGGCTGTAAAAACAGATATCACTGCCCCATTGCCAGAACCGCATACCTTGGTAAAAATCCATCCCCTAAACTATCAAACATTGCGGATGTTACCGTGGAGGGGCTCAATCTTACGCTGGATGCCATAAAGCCGGGAATGCTCTGTGAAGATGTGGAACTGATCTGGCGAAATCATATTTCAAAGCATGGATTTGAAAAGGAATCCCGAATCGGTTATGCCATGGGGCTTAACTACCCGCCCGACTGGGGCGAGCATACTGCCAGCCTTCGGCCTGGCGATAAAACTATTTTGAAACCCAATATGACCTTTCACATGATCCTGGGAATGTGGATGGACAATTACGGTTTTGAATGTTCGGAATCCTTTAGGGTAACGGAAA
>CAXHYW010000727.1:0-2723 GCA_964021475.1 uncultured Desulfobacteraceae bacterium
CATATTTAAATATTTCGTGCTGGGTTCAGACGACAACTATCCTGACACATAGGGGCACTGCTGTCATGAAGGAAAAACTGCCCTCCATTACCGTTATCGAAGTTGAATCTTCATTAGAAGCGCTGCAAGCCGTCGCAGTTAGAAAAGCAGATGCCCTTGCAGGAGATTTAGGTGTGCTTGGATATTTGATACGAAAGCATGCACTGACAAACTTAAAAATTGCGGCACCATCCGGATTACCATTGGGGAAATTACATTTTGCTGTCCGCAGCGACTGGCCTGAACTCATCGGAATGGTTCAGAAGGCTTTGAGTGCGATTACAGAAAAAGAACGAATTCAAATTTCAAAGAATTGGATTTCCATCGGGGATGAAACTGAAATAAAAGATAACAGCCTCACAGATCCGGGATCTTCTAAAATAAAACTTACCAGAAAAGAGAATAATTGGCTGAATGCAAACCCTGAAATCCGGATTGCCGTTGACCCGAACTGGCAACCTTTAGAGTGGATCAACCCGGAAACAGGAAAGCATGAAGGGATCATTGCCGATTATCTAAAGTTAATCACTGAGCGGAGCGGCCTGAAGTTTAAACTGGTTTCCGCTCAGACCTGGACACAAGCCATGGAAAACGTTAAGAGCCATCGGGCAGATGCTTTTTCCGGTGTTAAAAAAACAACAGATCGCCAAAAATACCTTATATTCTCAATCCCGTATATGCAGCTGAAGGACGCCATTATCATGCGAAAAGATCATAAAGCCATTCAAGGTTTGCCTGATTTGAAAGGGAAAAAGGTTGGTGTGGTAAAATTATATTGGACAGAAGATGTGTTACGCAAAGATTATCCGGAACTGGATGTCATTGCAGTAAAAAATACGCTGGACGGTTTAAATCTTGTCGCTGCAGGTAAACTAGATGCTTTTGTAGATGACCCTTTGGTTACGGGATATTTAATCAATCAACATTCTCTTTATTCCTTGAAATATGCCACTATTGATCTTGATCAGAATAAAAACCTGAAAAGGGGCCTTCATATTGCCGTGAGAAAAGATGTACCCCCAGAGGTATTGTCGATTATTAATAAAGCAATTGCCACCTTTGACAGCAAAGATCATAATCAAATTCTTGGCCGATGGGGTGTTGTCAATCAAGAAAAAACACAAGTAATTCGTCTTAAAAATCCCGGATCACCATCTCTTGAACAGGAGTCTTTGGAAGTGGTAACCAGGAAAATAATCATCCAGGGGCTGTTGTTTATTTTAATCGTTTTATCTTTCATGGGGATTTTATACTTTTTGATACAACGATATTTCAGCAGCTTTTTTTCAATTTGGCTGGAATCCAACAAAGTCACCTGGATTGCCCCTGTACTGATGGGTGTTTTTCTGATCATGATTAGTATTATTGCCAGTGTGGCATTAGAAAAAATAGAACAACAAACCAGAAATAGTGCCGCCAGATCGCTGCAAGGGCTGGTTAATTCGACCTATGTGTCGTTGTCCGTCTGGATGGAACACCATAAAGGATCTATCCAACGGCTGGCCAATGATCCAAACTTGCTAACACTGACCCAAAAACATCTTAAAGTCACTCGAACCAAAGAGAGCCTGCTTAAAAGTCCTGCTTTAAAGGGGATCAGGAAATATTTTGATTCCAACCGGAATCTGCATGAGGATATAGGGTTTTTTATTATTTCCCCGGATTATATCAACATCGGCTCCATGCGAGATACCAATATAGGTTTCACGAATCTCATCGCTCAACAACGCCCTGATTTTATTAAGCGGGCATTCAATGGTGAAACAACGTTTGTGCCACCGCTCCGCTCCGATGTAGCACTCGGGACCCGGCCGGATGATTCTAAGACAATGCCTCCAACCATGTTTTTTATAACGCCCATCAAGGATGAGCTGGGAAAAGTAATTGCGGTAATGACGCTTAGGTTGAACCCCACCCAGGAATTTACCCGTCTGATTCATACGGGCAAATTCAACACTTCCGGTGAAACATACGCTTTCGACAAGGAAGGGGTGGTCATCTCAAACAATCGATTTGAAGATCAGCTTAAAAAAATTGGGTTGTTAAACCCAGGCAGCTCTGCAATCCTTAATTTAAGACTCGCGGATCCTGGCGGAAATCTGCTTGAGGGATATAAAGCGACTGCTCCCAATGAGCAGGGTCCTCTTACATTAATGGCGAAAAGCGCAATATCCGGAAAAAGCGGGTTGAATATAAAAGGATACCGGGATTACAGAGGAGTAAACGTGCTGGGTGCATGGATATGGGATAAAAACCTGGGATTTGGGCTTGCCACCGAAATTAATGAGCAAGAAGCGCTGGCTCCTTTTTATACTACCCGAATAATTTTTGCCACTGTGCTGGGAATCACTTTCATATTGATGATATTATTAACGGCAATCAGTATGTGGTTAGGGAAAAGAGCGAATAGAATTCTGATAGACTCTCGCAACGAACTGGAAGAAAGAGTAGTAGAGCGAACCAAAGAGCTCACCCATGAAATGGGTGAACGTAAAAAATCCCAGAATGCACTGCAAAAAAATGAGAAAAAATTTCGAAATCTTGTGGAGGGGTTTAAGGAAAGCTATTTCTTTTTTTCCCAGGACACAACGGGTGTTATCCATTATATCACACCGTCCGCCACAAAAAGTTCGACCTGTGCGGGTGGGATTAAGCAACCAGCTTGAAATTTAAGCTCTTAGTTT
>CAXHYW010000728.1:0-2722 GCA_964021475.1 uncultured Desulfobacteraceae bacterium
TGGCTGGGAAGTAATGCCTGCATGGGGTGCCCCATCTACTGCAGCAAGATAGGGGCCGTCCGGACGGGCCGTTACAAAGGGATTGTCACGGATATTGTGGAGTATGAATCCGCCGGCCTCATGGGATCCAACCTGGATATTTCCGATGTCCGGGCCGTGGCCCACCTGGTAAAACTATGCGATTGCTACGGCATGGACTCCATGTCCACGGGTACGGTGATCGGGTTTGCCATGGAGGCCTGTGAAAAGGGAATGATAGACGCTCCCGCCGGTATTGAGATAAAATTTGGCAGTGTGGAGGCGGCGGAGTACCTGATCCATGCCATTGCCAAAAGACAAGAAGGCTTGGGAGATCTCCTGTCCCAGGGGGTAAAGTCGGCCGCCCAACATATCGGAAAAAACGCCTCGGATATTGCCGTCCACACCAAGGGGCTTGAAACCCCTGCCTGGGGCCCCCGGGGGGTATCGGGCATGGGACTTGCCTATATGACAACAGACCGGGGAGGCTGCCACCAGCGCGGCTTTCCCATCGGCTACGAGCTGGAAGGCCAGTGGGAAGACCAGGTGCTTGATCCCCTATCTGTCGAGGGCAAGGCTACCATGGTGATTGCCCTACAGAATTATTCCGCCGGCACCGACACCCTGGTAAAATGTGATTTTGGCACCTCCGGGATTTCACCTTCCACCTACGCAGCCCTTTTTTCTGCGGCCACAGGCAGAAAGATCACGCCAGAAACGATCATGGAAACAGGGGAGCGGATCTGGAACCTTACCCGGCTGTTCAACCTGGCCCAAGGGATGGATGCCTCACAGGACACCCTTCCCAAGCGGTTTGTGGAAGAGCCCCTGCCCGACGGGCCTGCAAAAGGTCACATGATTACAAAAAAAGATATGGCATATATGAAACAGGAATATTACAAGGCAAGGGGATGGGATACCCATGGTGTTCCCCTTGACAAAACCCTGAAAAAACTGAGGATAAAAAATGCCAAATCCAGTTGACCATCAGGATTTCACGAAAAAAGAGGCCATTAACAAGAAAGAGGCCAAACGGATTGCCACAAGAAAAAAAATACTTGAAACCGCCACCCATTTATTTGCAAGAATAGGGTATCACAAAACAACCATCCAGGACATTGCCTATCACATCGGCATGACCACGGGGGCTGTCTTTCACCACTACAGCTCCAAAGCGGATATTCTCGTGGACGTTATGGCACAGCTCAACCAAAGTTTTGATCAAAACATCGAATACTTGGAAAACGCACCTGCTGATTATAGAACAATGATCAACGGGTTGGTGGAGATATTCACGGAAAGGGTCCGAAACCGCCCGGATACCATCATTGCCCTGGCTTCCCTGACCGTGGAATTCAGCGGCATGAGAGGACCGAAGATTATAAAAAGCCAGGCCGCCTATGACAGATTTGTGATCGCCTTTGAAAAGGCTTTGGACCGGATATCTAAAAAGAAAACAAACCATGCGGCAGCCATCTGCTTTATAGCAGGGCTCCAAAGTGTGGCCCTGAACTCCCTGGTTCGGGATGAGGAGATGGATATTGAGGATCTGGTAGAAGGATTTATCAGCCTGATTGCTGAAAACAATTAATTGCTGCCCTCCTTTTCCATCTCTTTTACTAACCAGAATCACTAATTTAAAAACCATCCGGCGATGATCATATAAATCACGCCGATGCAGCTTGTATTGAAAAGGAGAATTTAAAATGAAACAAACCTATGACTATATCATTATCGGGGGCGGATCTGCCGGGTGTGTGCTTGCAAACCGTCTCAGCCAGGACCCATCAACCCAAGTGCTGGTTCTGGAAGCTGGCCGGCCCGATTATATCTGGGACGTCTTTATCCACATGCCCGCAGGATTAACCTATCCCTTGGGCAATAAATATTATGACTGGTGTTATGAAAGCGAACCCGAACCCCATATGCAGGGCCGAAAAGTTTTCCACGGCCGGGGCAAGGTGTTGGGGGGGTCTTCGTCCATCAACGGCATGATCTACATCCGGGGTAATGCCATGGATTATGAAAAATGGGCAACGGCTCCGGGCATGGAAAACTGGAATTATGCCCATAACCTTCCCTATTTCATGCGGGCGGAGAATCGGCTCAAGGGACCCAATGACTACCATGACACAAAAGGGCCTTTGACCCTGGAAGAAGGCCCTTGCAAGAATCCCTTGTTTAATGCCTTTCTGACTGCCGCCGAAGCAGCCGGCTACCCCCTTAACGATGATGTCAACGGATATCGCCAGGAAGGGTTCGGACCCTTTGAACGGAACATCAGCCGAGGCCGAAGACTCAGTGCAGCAAGGGCCTATCTTCACCCGGTCCTGAAAAAACGGCCCAACCTGACCGTGATCTGCCGGGCCTTTACCAACAAGATTTTATTTGAGGGCAAAAAAGCCGTTGGCGTGGAATTTGCCAAAGGGAAAAAAGGCCGGGCACAGACGGTTTCTGCAGGAGAAGTCATCTGCTGCGCCGGGGCCATTAATTCCCCCCAGACCCTCATGCTCTCGGGCGTGGGAAATGCCCAGGAACTCAAAGAGATTGGGATTCCAGTGGTCCAGGATCTGCCAGGGGTAGGCGAAAACATGCAGGATCATCTGGAGGTCTATGTCCAGTATAAAAGCAAGAAACCTGTATCCATGAACCCTTCCCTGAAATGGTGGAAAAAACCCTTTATCGGATACCAATGGCTCTTCCA
>CAXHYW010000729.1:0-2720 GCA_964021475.1 uncultured Desulfobacteraceae bacterium
CAATAATTTTCACCCGCCCACATCACCGACGGATAGGTCCAGTCCGCCCCCACCGTATGGAGAATTTTCCACAGGGGACCCATCTCTTCCGGTTCTGTCACCGGTTCCCGGGAATTCTGATTTAGGACCATGTTGGCCCCCACCCGGTCCACGGTGACAAAAAGCTCTTCAAACCCGGGATGATCTTCACGGATTTCTTCGGCCACATCCAGAACGGTAAACTCGAAATCGTCCTTTTTCGCGCCCATGGCGCTTCCTGTCCGGATATGCTGGTCACAGGACCCCAGAATGCCCTTGGGTCTTTTTTCCCTGGGGACACTGGCCCGAAGATTAAAAATCAGGGCCGGTATATTAATTTTCATGGGACAGGCCAGAACGCACCGCCCGCACATGCTGCATACCCATTTCCAATCGCTTTTCAGTACTTCGTCATCCATCCCCAGGTTGAGCATTCTGATGAGCTTCCGGGGATCCATATCAAATTGTTCCGATGCCGGACACCCGCCGGTACAGGTGCCGCAGGTCAGACACAGATCAAAATTCGCATCCGGTACTTTATCAAGTACCGCCTCCTTAAATTCAAATCCTAAGGTGTCAATCCTAATTGCCTCTGCCATTATTAAACTCCCCTTATCTTAATTTGGCCGCATTTAGATACTGTCCCAATCTTTCCTCTCCACCAATGGTGATAATGTGAACGCCCTGGCAGATATCCTTAAGACTGTTGACGGTATCAGCAAAAAGCTCAATACTTGCCTTTGTCTTGTCCGGTGCTTTTAACAGCTTCTGGATAACCCACTCAGGAACAAGTCCGGATTTAAAATGACGATTTAAAAATTTCCCCATACCGGCAGTTCGAAGAATCATCACCTCTGCGATCACAGGCACCTTAAAAGGCTCCACCTGACGCATGAATTTTTCAAACTGCTCCACATCAAATATGGGGGTGGTCAGAAAATAACCGGTTCCCACATTGAGCATGTCTTCCATCTCTTCCATACCCTTCTTGGGCATATTTCGTCCCCAGGGGGTTTCAATGCCTGAACCCAGCATGAAGTCCATTTTTGCGGGAAGCTCCTTGCCTTCAATGGTCACCCCTTGTTTAAGGTGATCCAGAACAGAGCCAAGCTTTCCCGAATCCACATGAAAGAACATGGACTCCTGGAGGGTGTCTCCGGAAATCCGATAGTCTTCTGTAAAAACCAACAAGTTTTCCACCCCGGTCTCATGGGCAAGGGTCAAATCTTTCTGGAGTTGATACCGGTTTTTATCCCGGGTGGTGGTCTGGTAGATGGCATTAAACTTATTTTGCTTCAAAAGTTCACAGGTTTTAATGCTGTCCCCCACAACCCCCTCGAGCTCCACTTCCGAGACAGATACCCCATCCACACGCCCCTTAACTTTTTTTAGACTTTCAATCAGCAATTCTGGTTCATCGTCACCAAGGGGGGCCTGGATTTCAGAGGTCACAACAAATCTCTTTTTTTCCAAAGCTTCTTTTAAATTCATGATCTGCCTCCTTGTTATTTTAGTCCAAGTAATTTTGCGACTTCATCTTTTAGCTGGGGAAGCGGCAAAGGTTTGGAAAAGCAGACATCCGCACCGTTTTCTTTCATCTGTGCGAATTTTTCATCATCCAGATAGGCGGACAATACAATGATTTTCGTATTCATGGTCGCTTCATTGGTTTTGATCCGTTTGCAGACTTCATAGCCTTTGATATCCGGCATCATGATGTCAAGGATCACGAGATCCGGATTAAAATGATTCACCTGAAGTCCTGCCTCAAATCCGTCGGAAGCCGAGAGCACCTCATAGTCAAATTCATCCTCCTCCAATGCCTGAACAATGGATTCGACAATAATCATGTCGTCATCTACCACCAGGATTTTCTTTCTGCCACCATTATCCTTTCCTTCGGGAACGGGAATTCCCTGGTTTCTCATGAAGGACTCAAGGTCGGCCTTTTTGATCCTGCGATGGCCGCCCACGGTTTTGTAGGCTTTGATGTGACCCGCCTCGACCCAGTTGATGATGGTCTTCGACGAAACATTGCAATACTTGCTTGCCGTAAATACAGTCAACGTGTCTTCCATAATGCCTCCTTATTTTTGCATTCATGGTATTATAGTTTTTATAGTTATTACAATGAATTCTATTTGTCAAGCACATATAATTAATAAAATAACTATAATACCTATACAAAATCGGATACACCGCCCACAATAGCATTCCAGAAAAAGTCCGACTTGACTTGCAAAAAAACACCCCCCATGATTTAGGAATCATAACGGGTTAAGGTTTCAACCAGAAAAATCTATACAAAAGAAAGGGTGCCCATGTATAAACTTATCGGAGAAAACAATCGGGTGAATTACGGCTGCATTGACGAACCCATTGAGTGGAATTACAAAGACTTCAAACTGCTTGATTTCTTCAATAAAGAAATCAAGGGAATCCGAAAAAAGTTTGCCTATCATCAATTTAATTATGTGGGCATTACCGCCGGAGACTATATTCTTGGGTTTGCCACGGTGGACCTGGGATATTTATATAATGTATTTGCCTTTATCCACAGCAAAGACCAGGGGATAATACTTGAATCCGATAATAAATGCCTTGGGATATCCAATAAAATAAATTTTCCCCGAAATCCCGACAATTATCTGACCACTTTCAAATCCGGAAAAACATCTGTTCAGGTGGAAAAAAGCCATGAA
>CAXHYW010000730.1:0-2698 GCA_964021475.1 uncultured Desulfobacteraceae bacterium
AGATTCTCCGGAGTGACTGGAGTTCAGACGTGTGCTCTTCCGATCTGGAAGGCCAGGGGGCTGAATACCGGAAACTTGCCGCCATCATAGCTGATAACCGCCCCTGAATTCATTTCCGACCCGGTAGCTGGCAGGGTCACCACCGTTCCGATGGGAATGGCTGTTTTTACAGGAACAGGACTAAAGCCATGGGAAAGAAGATCCTTGGTATCTCCCTCATAATGGGAAGCTAGGGATACAAATTTTGTTCCATCCATAACGGACCCGCCGCCCACGGCCAGAAGAAATTCGACCTTTTCTTTTTTGGCAACTTCAGTAGCTTTTACCAGGGTGGTATATTTAGGATTGGGTTCAATTCCCCCAAATTCCACAATTTGCCTTCCGGGCAGGGCCTGGATAACGTTCTCAAGGGTTTTAAATTTTTTAACGCTCCCGCCCCCGTAAAGGATAAGAACCTTGATCCCTTTTGGAACAAGCGTATCCAATTCTGCCAGGCGGTCCTTTCCAAAAACAATATGGGTGGGGTTATAATAATCAAAATTTAACATGGTATTCTTCTCCTTTAAAATTCATGTGAGTATGCATTTAATATTAAATCAATTTTCTTTATAGGGAATAGACAATCCCGCTTTTTTCATGCCTATTCCTGCTTTTATAAACGAAAGTAGACTATTCATCTTGTATCCATTTATGATATGCTTTACATCAATATTAATCGGGAGGAGTGAATGGATAGTATTGCCAACTTAATGGGCCGGCTGGCCAAAACGGAAGGGGTGAACGACACCCTGCTTTCCGGCGTAAAGATTTTTAAAGCCTCGCAGCACAAGCCCCGTCAGCCCCTTTGCTATGAACAGGGCGTCTTTATTGTTGGCCAGGGCTCAAAACACCTGTTTTTGGATGGTAAGGCCTATACCTATGATCCCGATACCTATCTGGTGCTTTCAGTCCCCCTGCCGGCTGAGTGCGAAACCCATGCCACAAAAGACAAGCCACTGCTTTCCCTCATGGTGGATATTGATCCGGGCCAACTCAATAAGATTATCGGGCAGATGGGTGACCACCCACCCCCTCCCACCCGGACAAGCAAACACCAGGGTCTTTTTCTGGCCCGTACCACCCCGGAAATAAAAGAAACCATTACCCGGCTGCTTTATGCGCTGTTGTCCCCGGTTGAAGCCAGGGTGATTGGCCAGGGGATTGTCCGGGAATTACTCTTCAGGATCATCTGCGGAGAGAACGCCGCCTCTCTGAATGCCCTTGCCCTGAAGAACACAAATTTATCCAGGGTTGACAAGGCCCTCAAAAATATCCACGGGAACTACCGCAAACCCATGGATGTCGAGAATCTGGCTGCTCTGGTCAACATGAGCCCGTCTGCATTTCATCGTGCCTTTAAAGATGTAACGGCTTCTTCTCCCATCCAATACTTAAAAAAAATACGGCTAACCAAGGCCAAGACTCTGTTGTCAGAAAATGGGATTCGGGTAAATGAGGCGGCAACCAAGGTGGGTTACGAGAGTGCCACCCAGTTCAGTCGTGAATTCAAGCGGTATTTCGGCACCAGCCCCGTTAAATACATTGCGGACAATGGTCTGTCTTGAAGCGCTGGGGGGAAGCGCATCGGTTTGACCGGAAGTTTAATCGTAAATTTTGTGCCCTCGCCCAAAATTGATCTCGCTTCAAATTCGTATTTGGTCCAGATTATCGGGTGAGATAGCCCGTTTTCCCTGCTCAATCTCCCGGACCATGTCAAAAATCTGGTCATTTACCGGAGTGGAAACCTGGTGCTTTTTGCCATTTTCCGTGATAAAACCGGTTAAATAATCGATTTCAGTGGGTTGTTTTCGTTCAAGGGACTGGAGCATGGAGGATTTGAGTCTCCGGTATTTAAATCCCAGTACCAATAAAAACAGATGGCGCTTCAGGGCCAAAAGCATTCCTTCTTTTTTAAGAAAGGTGTAGTAGTTGAGTTTTCCTGCAAAGATTTCGACGGTGATGTCCATGGCAGATGCAACGGCCATGGCCTCTTCCATGATCCGTAAAAAAACAAGCCGAACCTTTTTTTGAACCAGCATCTGTCCCAGATAAAGGCCGCACACCGCCCCCACAGAAGTGATACAGGAATTGATGATCAACTTGGAATAGAGGCTGCCGCCGATATTATCTGAGATAAGACAGGGAAGCACCTGGTTTAAAATAGATTGCACCTGGACCAAGCGGAGATCTTTTTGATTGTCAATATTGCCCACAATAAAATCGCCGGTGGAGGTCATTTCAAGGTCACAATCCGAGTGCAGGGTGGCACCCCAGCCGGTAACACACCCAATCACCCGCTCCCTTCCCAACACCTCGCCAAGGGCCTGTTCGCAAAATCCGTTCTGGAGCGAAACCACCATGGCCGAAGGCGTTAGGCGGGACACAAGTTGTTGGGCCACTTCCCCAAGAGCCGTGGCCTTGACCCCTAACAGCACCAGATCCCGGTCCAGGGCCATGTTCTCCACCCCTACCACGGCATCCAATTTCACGGTGAATTCCCCGGCGATACCCGTGATATGAATCCCCTCTCCCATAATCTTTTGGGCCTGTTCTTCCCGTCTCACCACCACCTGGACATCAAAGCCGGCTTGTTTAATAAGTCCTGCGCAGATACCGCCGATGGCACCGGCTCCCACCACCGCGATTTTCATTTCCGTAA
>CAXHYW010000731.1:0-2683 GCA_964021475.1 uncultured Desulfobacteraceae bacterium
GGAAGCGGATTTTTGAACCTTTTTTCACCACCAAGGCGGTGGGCGTTGGAACCGGTCTTGGCCTATCGGTCTCCTATTTCATCATCAAGGAAAACCATAATGGAGAATTGACCGTGGAATCCACCCCAGGAAATGGGACATCCTTTATTCTCAAACTTCCGGCCTAGGCCTTGGAAAACAGCAGAAACGATTCCATTATTTCGCTATTGTGATTATAGGATTCAACAGTATCCTTTCAATTACAGATGAATTTGGCATACATGATCTGGTTACCGTATTACTATGTTTTTTACTCCGCTGGTTGCTAATCGCATCAAGAAAAAGATATGATCTGCATTAGATGATTTCAAAGTTGAAACCTAGGAGAAAGGTTTTCCGGTATGCCAATGATATTTTGGAATTAAAAGAATCAACCCGGGAGGAGATGTTTCGCAAGATTCATACATCTATTTTGGATTATGTTGATGATCATGGCCTTGCCGCTCCAATGGAGTGCTATGTTGTCTCAGCTAAAAAGTAAATGAGGAGACCATGGAATTTTGGATCGTTATGCACAGTAAACAGACAAAGGAAATCTTTTAAAATGGAATCAATAAACGTTATGGCAGCGCCCGGGGCGATTGGACCCTATTGTCACGCAATGAAGTCCGGCAATTTGGTTTTTTGTTCAGGGCAAACCCCATTGGATCCTAAAACAATGAAATTGGTCGGTACAACCATTGAGGAGCAGACCAAAAGGGTTCTAAACAATCTTTCCATCGTTTTATCTGACGTCAGTCTGTCACTCAAAAATGTTGTTAAAACCACCGTCTATTTGAAGAATATGGATGATTTTGCAGGAATGAACAAGGTTTATGAAGAAATGTTCCAAGGACATAAACCAAGTCGTACGACTATCTCAGTTAAACAAAATCCATTGGATGCCCTGGTTGAAATTGAATGTATCGCTGAGATTCAATCATAATCTAAAAAATTGTATTCAATGCGGAAAGTGTACAAAAAAATGCCCGGGTGGTTTGTTCGCCTTTGACACAGGCCGGTATTTAAATAGAGAGAAAATAACCTTTGACAATCGTTGCCTGAGATCATGAAAACTTCTTTTACATAAATTCATATCTGTGGTAATTTTAACAAACCAGATACTTACATTTCCCAATCAAATCATAAGGTGAGCCATGAAAACAACCCGAGTGACCACAACCGACAAACCCGTTGATACGTTTGAAACAGACCTTCTGGTCTACCTGGCAACCCAGAACAAAGGCAAGAAGGTTCCGCTTTGTGACAAGGCCGTCATGACCCAGGTAAAAAAAGCCTTTGATTTGGGAGATTTTAAGGGGAAGGAAGGGGAGCAACTCTTTTATTACCCAGGGGCTCCCGGAAAGAACAAAAAACCCACTGCCAAACGGATACTGGTTCTGGGACTTGGCGAAATTGAGTCGGAAGCCGACATCTGCCAGGTTTTTGATATTTTGCGGGAAGCCGGGGGGAACCTGGCCCTTGCCTGCGAAAAAGTTAATGCAAGGCAAATCGTCATCTGTCTGCCCCTTCTGGATATCCCGGGGGTTGAAAAAACAGCAGAATGTATTGCCGAAGGGGTGCTTCTGGGGGATTATCGATTTACAAAATATAAAGAGATTACCCGGAAAAAAACAGATTATTCAGGACTTGCTGCCATTAAATTTGTCTGTTCCGAATCTATAAAATCGGTTCGGCAGGGGGTTAAAAATGGCAGCATTGCCGCCCGGGCCGCTTGTGAGGCAAGGGACATGGCCCATGAACCGGGCAACGGCTGGACTTCGGCGGACTTTGCCGCATATGCAAAGAGACTTGCCAAAACTCATGGGCTTAATTTTCGGTGTATTGAAAAAAAAGAGATGGAAAAACTGGGCATGGGGGGGATCCTGGCCGTAAACCAGGGATCTGCCATTCCGCCCCGGATGGTGATCCTGGAATATCAGCCTGAAAAGAAATCAGAGAGACTGCTGCTGGTGGGCAAGGGGGTGACCTTTGATTCCGGCGGTATCAGCCTGAAACCGGGAACCGGCATGGAAGAAATGAAATATGATATGTGTGGGGGGGCAGCCGTCCTTGCCGCTATGCAGGCCGTGGGAGAGGAAAAACCAGATATAGGAGTCGTGGCCATTATTCCGGCCACGGATAATATGCCCAGCGGAACTGCCGTCAGACCAGGAGATATCATCCGTCACTACAATAAGGTGACCGCAGAAATCATTAACACCGATGCCGAAGGTCGGATGATTCTGGCCGATGCCCTGGCCTATGGAATTGAAACATACAAACCGGATGGGGTGGTTGATGTGGCCACCCTTACGGGGGCTGTTATCATCGGTTTGGGGCATCATTGTTCCGGGTTGATTTCTAACAACGATAGCCTGGCCATTTGTCTGGAAGAGGCTGGTAAACAGGCGGGTGAACCCCTGTGGCGGCTACCCTTAAACAAGCATTATAAAAAACAGATCGAATCCAAGGTGGCCGATATCAAGAATATCGGGGGAAAAGCCGGGGGGAGTATCACAGCCGCTGCCTATCTGTCCAATTTTGTGGGGGAAACTCCCTGGGCCCATCTGGATATTGCTGGAACGGCCTGGGATTTTACCGAAAAAACCTATATCCCCAAAGGCCCTTCGGGTATCTGTGTCAGAACATTTTTGACCCTGAT
>CAXHYW010000732.1:0-2682 GCA_964021475.1 uncultured Desulfobacteraceae bacterium
ACCGCGATCTACACATAGAGGCACACTCTTTTCCTACACGACGCTCTTCCGATCTCCGGTATGGTAATTTTCTTGATATCCCCTGACCGCTCCTTTGGGCTGGCCCGTGGTGCCCGAGGTGTAAAGAATGGTATGGATATCCTGGGGACGAATGTCCACTTGAGGCGGCTTCCGGCTTGCGGCGGCAATCATCTGTTCATAGCTATGGGCCCCGGGTATAGCGTTGTCGCCTGTGAGGATAATATGTTTGAGGCCTGGCACCTCGTCTTTGACACTCGTAAGCATTTCCATGAACTCAGGATTGGCCACCACAGCCAAGGCTCCGCAATCTTTTAGCTGGTAGGTCAGCTCCCTCTCCTTGAAGTGTGAATTGATAGGGCTGATGATAAACCCTCCACGGGTCAGTGCCACAAAGGTTTCCGGGAATTCAAAACAATTATTCAGCAGCATGGCCACCCTGTCTCCCTTTTCCAGACCCAAATTGTACAATCCGTTGACCAGTCGGCTGGTCCGCTGCCACATCTGGCTCCAGGTCTCACTACGATCTTCACAAATAATGGCCGGGAGATCCGGGTTTTTTGCCAAATTCATTGCCATGCTGGAAACCAGGTTGTTTGAATAACCGGAAGCCGGATGAGAGAATTGGTTTGAAAGTGTTGACATGAGCTTTGTCCCCCTTAAATATGATGGTTGAGTAATTATAGTTTCATGATTAAAATTCGTTTTGACTTTGATTTTATGGGATCAATGCTTATAAGGCCAGCAGTCCTCGGGTGTTTCAGTGCTCTCCCGATCAGGCATCCATTTCAACCTGCATCAATGCTACATCCTGGTAAGCGTGGAATAGGGAATGGCAGAATTTGTCCCAGTCCCTGCAGATTTCAAGGGTTTTATCATCCTGTCCGAAAAGATCAGGGTGACCCAAAATCACCTCCCCTTTCTCTGCCAGTTCTGTGACCAGTTTTGGATCGGCACCTATAAGAAGATCCGAGAAAAATTCTGCAGGCTCATACCAGTCCTGAACCTTCTTAAGGTCATTGAAAATCTGGGTCAGCAGCACATTTCGGGGGCCTTCCCATAGCTCATTGATGGCTGAATCCCGGTACAGACGGGGCAGAGATGAAAAATCTTCCATCACTCCATGCCCCCCGAATATGGACATGGCCGTCCGAATCACATCCGTGGAGTCCAGGGATGCAGTAATCTTCTGGAGCATGACCAGCTGCCGGACCCTGAATATTTGTTTTTTTATCGCGGAATCTGCTTTCTGGTCAGCAGTCAGGTCCTGGATATTTAAAAATTCATTATAGACCTTGAATGCTCCTGCAGTTGTCCGCCTGGTACTTTTTTCAATATCAGTGATCTGGTATTTGACCAGAGGGAAGTTGCCGATTGCAACACCAAAAGCCTCCCGCATTTCACTATATTTTTTTGCCTCCCGCACCGCCCGGGTCATAAAGGCTGCTGCTGCAAGGCCCACGGTGAGTCTGGAATACGTCAGAACGATCCCCACTACGTTGGCCACCCCCCTGTCAAGAGGCCCTATCGGATAAGCAACTGCACCGTTGAAGGTCAGCTCACCCGTTGTCAGTTCGCTGGTGCCCATTTTCCATTTGATACGGTCAATGGTATAGCCGTTCCTAATTTCTTTTCTTTTGTTTCCGGGAAGCCAGGAGGGCATAACAAAGAGGGCCACTTTTTCAGAATCCTTTGGTTTGGCAGTCACCAGCACGTAGTCGGCGTGGGTTGCGGAACAAAAAAACTTGCTGCCGTATAACCTCCAGGTATCTCCTTTCTGAACGGCTTCCAGTATGTTTGCCGGTACATCCGATCCACCCTGAATCTCGGAAAGATACTGGGCGCCGATGGCGACATCCCCTTCTATTCCCTCTTTGCAGTGTTTGAGAATCTGTTTTGTTTCAGGGGTATCGGCATATTTTTCCAGGAGCTTGACCAGTCCTTCCGTGCAGGTGACTGGACAGCCTATGCAGGCTTCCCCGTTCTGGTAAACCAGAAACATCCGGATCAGCTTCACCCCGGGGGAAAATTCGTCTGAAAAAAAGCGGTGCCCGAAGACCTCTTTTTCCATGATTTCAGTTTCACGGGGCCGGACAATCCGGTCGATCCGGTTATGGTGACCGTCATAATGGATCATGAAGGGCTGCTTTTCCGGACGGGCGGCGGCTTCGGCCAGCTCGCGCCAGGCAAAAGAAGCCTTCTTTGATATTTTACGGGCCTGCCGGTCTGTTTCGTTCACAGTATCCCCGGCAAAATACCGGACCACTTTCTGGATAAACGGATCATCTGTGTAATAATCTATATTATCCCGCCATGCCAGATACTCATTAAAGCTATAGGGGTTATTTCTGTCTGGAAATGTCATTAAAGGCTCCTTATGTTTTTAGTTTAACTTTGAGATTTTCGCAGCTCTTTTTTAAGAATTTTTCCTAGGGAGTTTCTTGGGATGACTGAGGTAAATATAACATCTTTGATACATTTATAGGAAGCCAGGTTCTGCCGACAGATGTCGAAAATATCTTCAGGACCGACATCGGCATCAGTTGCAGTGACGACAAAAGCCACAGGGACTTCACCCCATTTGGGGTCGGGCCTTCCCACCACAGCCACATCAGAGAGATCGGAAGAGCGTCGTGTAGGGAAAGAGTGTGCCTCTATGTGTAG
>CAXHYW010000733.1:0-2674 GCA_964021475.1 uncultured Desulfobacteraceae bacterium
AGTCCAATGAGGCGCTGGAGTTGGTATCCACCCGATATCTTGGCCGGAAGGGAGAGCTCACTGGGTTCTTGAGAAATATCTCATCCCTTCCCGAGGCAGATCGACCCGGGGCTGGAAAGGATGCCAATTTGCTGAAGGTGAAGATTGAGGGGTTGATTCACCAGGCATTTTCAGATCTTGAGGCCCAAAATGAAGCGGAAACTTCTGGTATCGATGTGACCCTGCCGGGTCGTCAGGTTGTCAGGGGGTCCCTTCATCCCATTACCCAGGTCTTAAATGAGATCAGCGGTATCTTTATGCGGTTGGGATTTGATGTTGCGGAAGGTCCGGAGGTGGAAACAGATTATTATAATTTTGAAGCCTTGAATATTCCGAAATATCATCCTGCCAGAGATATGCAGGATACCTTCTATGTGTCAGACAAAATTGTTTTAAGAACCCATACCTCTCCTTCTCAACCAAGGACCATGGAAAAAACAGACCCGCCGGTTCGCATTATTTCTGCCGGAAAGGTGTTTCGGTGCGATTCCGACCTGACCCATACTCCCATGTTCCACCAGATCGAAGGGTTGATGGTGGATAAAAATATCTCCTTTGGGGATCTTAAGGGGATATTGACCACCTTTGTTCATCAGTTTTTTGATAAAGATACTTCTCTGCGGTTTCGGCCCAGCTTTTTCCCCTTTACCGAACCCAGTGCGGAGGTGGATATTCGATGTGTGATGTGTAAGGGTAAGGGCTGTCGTGTCTGTTCAAAGACAGGTTGGCTTGAGGTTTTGGGCTCTGGAATGGTCCATCCTGCGGTGTTTGAAAATGTCGGGTATGACACGGATATTTACACCGGATTTGCCTTTGGCGTCGGTATAGAGCGGATGGCCATGCTCAAGTATGGTATTGATGATATAAGAAAATATTATGAAAACGATGTTCGTTTTCTAGGGCAGTTTTAATATGAAAGTCAGTCTAAGCTGGTTAAAAGAATATATTCCCGTTGATCTTCCTTCCCAACAAATTGCTGACAAACTCACCATGGCCGGGCTTGAAGTTGATAGTGTCGAAAGTCTCTATGATTATCTGGACCATGTGGTACTGGCCAGGGTGACCGAGGTCAAAAAACATCCCAATGCCGATACACTTTCCTGTTGCATGGTTGATATTGGTGAGGATGAACCGGTTCAGATTGTATGTGGCGCACCCAATGTGAGGCAGGGGATGATGGTTGCCTGTGCGACGCCTGGTGCGGTGCTGCCCGGGGGCTTGAAAATTAAAAAAAGCAAGCTTAGGGGAGAGAAATCCTGCGGCATGCTTTGCAGCGCCTCGGAGTTGAGGCTTGCCAGCGATGCCTCGGGCATCATGGACCTTGAAGAAGGGTCTTCGCCTGGAACCCCTCTGGAGACTGCTTTAAATATTTCTGATACTCTTTTTGAAATTGATTTGACTCCCAATCGTCCGGATTGCCTGAGCGTCATCGGGGTGGCAAGGGAGATCGGTGCATTTACCAAACCCCAGGGCCAGGTGAAATTGCCGGAAGTGATTCTGCCCGGAGAAAAAGCTGGGAATAGGTCTATCCATGATCTGGCATCGGTTAAGATTGTGGATCCAGATCTTTGTCCCCGCTATTCTGCCGGAATGCTGTTTGATGTTAAGGTAGGGCCATCTCCCTTCTGGCTTCGTCAAAAAATGGAATCGGTTGGGTTGGTGTCTGTAAATAATGTGGTGGATGTGACCAACTTTGTCATGCTTGAAACCGGACAGCCTCTCCATGCATTTGATTTTGATAACCTGGCCAAGGGTCAGATTGTTGTTCAGAAAGCCGGGGTGTCCTTTGATTTTACCACCCTGGACAGTAAAGCACATAAGCTTGATCCTGAAATGCTGATGATCTGTGACGGGGAGCGACCTGTCGCTCTGGCAGGAGTTATGGGGGGTGAAAACTCAGAGATTTCTGATGCCACCACCTGTGTTCTGATTGAGAGTGCTTATTTTAATCCCATTTCCATTCGCAGAACGGCAAAACGGACCGGTATTGCAACCGATGCTTCCCATCGATTTGAACGGGGTGTGGATCCGGAAGGGACCGTCTACGCAATGAAACGTGCGGTGTCTTTAATCTCCGAAATCTGTGGCGCTTCCATTGCCAATGGGTTTATAGATGAACATCCTAAAAAATCAGAGCCGGTAAAGGTTTGTCTTAATACGAATGCTTTAAATACCCGGCTTGGAACCCAATTTTCCTGTGAAGCCATCGGAGAAATTTTAAAATCAGTCGAATTTAAGGTTGAACAGAGCGGTGAGAATCAGTTAATGGTCCTGGTTCCCTCCTTCCGGGTGGACGTGGTGCGGCCGGAAGATTTGTCCGAAGAGGTCGCCCGTTTGTGGGGATATAACAATATCAAGACCAGTTATCCATTGGTCCCTGCCAAGGGAAAGATTTTGGCTCCGATGCTGTTGCTCCGGGAGAAAATCCGACAGATATTGCCGGGATTTTCTTTTTATGAAGTCATTAACTATAATTTTATCCATGGGGAATCCTGTGATCGGCTGAGATTATCCGATACCGATCCCAGAAGATCCGTGGAAACGATTTTGAATCCCATTTCAGACCAGATGTCTGTTTTGAGAACCAGTAGATCGGAAGAGCACACGTCTGAACTCCAGTCACTCCGGAGAATCT
>CAXHYW010000734.1:0-2674 GCA_964021475.1 uncultured Desulfobacteraceae bacterium
TGAAGGACCCGCTTATACATTTACTACGAAATTGTGTGGATCACGGAATTGAAAGTGCCACGATACGAAAGAAACTAAAAAAAATAAAAGAAGGAACCATAAACGTTACAATCAGTCAGGAAAGTGGTGACAAGATTCTGATTGCCGTCTTCGATGATGGATCGGGAGTTAACATAGAGAAAGTAAAAGAAGCGGCTATCAAAAAAGGCGTTATAGCCGATCAAGAAGCAGGTAATCTTTCGAGAAAGGAAGTTCTTGACCTTATCTTTCAATCAGAGTTAACCACAAGCGCCATCGTAACGGATATATCCGGGAGGGGTTTGGGTTTGGCCATCGTATACGAGAAAGTTGAAAAACTTGGTGGCAAAATATCCATTGACAGCAGTCCAGAAAATGGGACGAAATTTAGTATGATCCTTCCCACAACGCTTGCCAGATTCAGGGGTGTCCTGGTGGAGGCAGAAGAACAGCAGTTTATTGTTCCAACTGCAAAAGTTGATCGGGTGGTAAGGATCAATCTCAATGATGTTAAAACCGTTCAAAACAAGGCGACAATTCACTTGAACGGGCAAACGCTTCCTTTGATTCGACTCAATGATGTTTTGGAAATTCCTTCCAGGGAACAAGAATCGGCAAGCCAATTAATCCCGGTAATGATTCTGGGAAAAAAAGACAAACAGATTGCATTCAGCCTGGACCATGTTCGGGGTGAAGATGAAATTTTGTTTAAGAGTCTTGGGAATCAACTATCCCGGGTCAGAAACATTTACGGGGCAACGGTTCTGAAAAACAGAAAGTTGGTACCCATCCTGAATGTCTCTGATTTGTTAAAATCTGCAGTGCACATTCGGGCCCGTGCTGAAAGCGTCATGGTTTCTGCTAAAAAAGTTACAGCAGTACAAAAATCTATTTTGGTCGCTGATGATTCCATTACCTCACGCATGCTTTTGAAAACCATTCTACAGTCTGCCGGATTTAAGGTGAAAACCGCTGTTGATGGTCTTGAGGCGTTAACTGAGCTCAAAGAAGGGGAGTACGACCTCATGGTATCGGACGTTGATATGCCCAGAATGAACGGGTTTGTGCTAACCGAAAAAATACGTGCTGACAAGAAACTTAAGGATCTGCCTGTAATACTGGTGACGGCACTCCACACCCGGGAAGACCGAGAGCATGGAATTGATGTCGGCGCTAATGCATACATCATTAAAAGCAGCTTTGACCAAAGCAATTTATTGGAAGTGATTCAAAAATGTATTTAGGGATTTCTTATGATTAAAGTTTTGATAGTCGATGACTCACATACAACCATGGAGTATTTGAAATATTTACTTGATTCCGACGATGATATCATGATTGTTGGAATTGCAGAAGACGGGATTGAAGCTGTGGATTTAGCAAATAAAAAATCCCCG
This sequence comes from uncultured Desulfobacteraceae bacterium, assembly GCA_964021475.1. GTDB lineage: Bacteria > Desulfobacterota > Desulfobacteria > Desulfobacterales > Desulfobacteraceae > NBML01. The sequence continues at coordinate 1,416 of CAXHYW010000734.1, forward strand.
GATCTTATATTAATGGATATTAATATGCCCAGAATGAACGGGTTCCAGGCAACCCAGATAATTATGGAAAATAACCCAGTTCCCATCATCATCATGAGTTCAATCCACGATACGAAAGAGACGGAAGTGGTCTTTAAGGCCATGGAATCTGGAGCGCTCAATTTTGTAAATAAACCACGGGGGATAGATCATCCAGACCATGAACAAGATTATGAAGAACTACTTCAAAATGTGAAAATATTGTCAGAAGTAAAGGTGGTGCGGCGTCGTAAGTCTAAACCGAGAGCCGCAGGAAAATCAGTTCTTGCACAAAACTCCCATGGGATTAAAACCATGGAAAGGTCCAAAAAGATTAATATGATTGTTATCGGTGCCTCAGCAGGTGGTCCTCCTGTATTACAAAAAATTTTATCAAAATTACCTGAAAATTTTCCTGTGCCGATATTGGTTGTCCAGCACATCTCAAAAGGTTTTATAGACGGCTTAATAAAATGGATTGGCGCCTCAATTTCTTGTGAAGTTCACCTGGCCGACCAGGGTGACAAGTTACTTCCGGGATATGTTTACTTTGCACCAGACGATTATCATATGGGCGTTGGAAATTCAGGCAGAATTATTTTAAGCCGGGCCAAGCCGGAACGCAACTCCCGGCCATCCATATCCTTTCTTTTTAGGAGCGCTGCAGAGCAACATGGCCAGGCAACAGCAGGCATCTTGCTTACGGGCATGGGTAAAGACGGGGCAGACGGGTTAAAAATTTTGAAAGACAAAGGAGCCGTTACCATTGTACAGGATAAAGAAAGTTCGATGATTCACGGCATGGCTGGAGAGGCCATAAACTTGAAAGCGGCCATGTATGAACTCTCCCCTGAAAGTATAGCCGATATGCTGATTCATTTGGTTTACAATAAAATATAGACGCAATGACTATTAAATTAAGTATGCAAAGGATGAACAATGGAAAATGACATTGAAAATGAAGTCAATTTATTAATAGTGGAGGACAGCCCTACCCAGGCTGTGGCTATTCAATACCTTTTAGAGGAAGAAGGGTACAAGGTTTCAATGGCCGTAGACGGGGAACAGGCGCTTGCCATGTTGAAAGAGATTACTCCCGACATCATTATATCCGATATTGTCATGCCAAAGATGAATGGCTACGAACTATGCACCAAGATTAAGGAAGACAAAAGATTAAGTGATATACCCGTGATACTTCTGACAAGCCTTTCCAATCCGGAGGACGTTATTAATGGTCT
>CAXHYW010000735.1:0-2671 GCA_964021475.1 uncultured Desulfobacteraceae bacterium
GCCAGCATATCCATATCCTTTGCATGCTTAAGGACCACCCCAAATGGTTCTATGATGGTTTGATCGGACACACTTTCCTGGTAATGGCCAGATACAATATACTGAGTCTGTTCCAAAGGAAAAACGTGGACCAACGATCTTTTGGAGATTTGTTCAGAGCCTGCAATGAAGAATTGGCCAACATAAATTGCCTTGATGCCCTAACGAAGATAATGCAACTGGCCATGGTTACGTTACGAAAGGCTCATAAATTGTCTGAGAGGGTCATAAATTCCATGCTCGACCTGATAATGGGAGAAGCACTTGTATATTTCGGCCTTTTCAATAGGCAAACACCCCAATTGGAAGGGGGATAGAGATGTATTTACTTCTCAGAAAGTTGAGTTATTAATAGTTCGGGGGGGAGTGAATCCTGAAAACCTGAACTGTAGCCAGAAGCCAATTCTTCTATTGCTGGACCAACTTCTTCTCGGATTGAAGTATCTTATCCAGCCCAAAGGCATCCAGATAGTGGTAGGCCTAAATCAAATCTTAAGAAAATCCGATGACCGATTTATCATCCCATGTGATAAATTCCTTTTTTATTCCATGATGAGCAATCTTTTAAAAAATGCGATTGAATCATCTCCAGGGGAGGAAAAGATTGACCTGCCCAAGCTTGAGTGATCTAACAAGGTTTACAATGTTGCCCGATACTTGACTAATCTTTGGGGCAGAAAATTTTTCTGCCCCGGGTTTGTTTTATCTCCTAACATCCATTTAGATAAGTATTTATCTATACAGTCCCAGTGACCCGGTCAACCGATTAATCTCTTTTTTAGGGCCCGACAGACATAGACCTGAAAATTCAAGATCTCTGTTTCTGGTTTTTAATAATTTTTGAGTATATTCAGAATAGTCCCTGCATTTTTGGGCTATTTGATTAAAATCAATCATCTCCACAAGGTCATTTTTAATGCAGGAATGATAAATCTTTTTTAAAATATCCTTGCCTGCCCCCAGCACCGGGATCGTTTCTTGTGTAATTCCTTTATGGCGGATCTGTTCTTTGTCCATACAATCGGACCCAATAATATCCCGGGTTTGATTACCCAGAGTAATTCCCAATACTGCAGTTGTATTTGCGACCAACCCTGCTGGCAACTCTTTGTTAACGACCATTACAATTTTTATCTTCAGCATCCTTATTTTATAAATGAATAATATTTTTCCTTATAGTTCAGGCGGAAACCTATTCATTGTAAAAAATTGCACAATCCCGGCTTTAAATTTTTATTTGTAGTCGATTGGGGCGATGCCCACATATTGTCTGAAGGTTTTAACAAAGTGGCTCTGATCATAAAAACCACAAGTTACTGCGGTCCATGCAATAGTTTTGCCTTCCAATAAAAGTTGTTTCACGTGATTTATTCTTTGATTGACAAGGTAGGCATGGGGAGACAATTTGTAGTTTGTTTTGAAATTGCGCAATAACGAAAATTTTGTTATTCCTGAAATTAGAGCAAGGTTGTCCAATTTGATCTGTTCTTTAAAATTCTCATCCATATAGTTTTTTACCAGGACAAATTCATTCTTTCCTCCCCCGAAGCGGCGATATTCTAATTCATTCACAATTTTCTGGTTACCGTGTTGCGTTTTGCGTGATCCCAGGGCGGAAGTTGTCAGCCCAGTACATGGCAATGATCGTAAAAACACCGAGAATAACAAATCCCAAAGCCAGGGGGAGCGTGGTACCATTGTAGTATCGGCCAATGATGATGGATAGGGGAGAAGAAATCAGACTGGTCAAGGAGCCGATGACTGCGGCACCCATCCCGGCAATGTGCCCCAATGGCTCCATTGCAATGGCGTTTAGATTTCCGAAAATAATACCGAGGCAAAAAAAAGACAGGGCTAAAAAAAGCATCAGCAACCACAGGGGAGAATGCCCGCCCATTTGAAACGTGATGACCAAATAAAAGACCATAAGAATGATGAATAATAAAACTGCCCGATATGACAATGAGCGCATCCCAAACCGCATGACAATACGGGAATTGACAAATGATGCGAATCCAACGGACAGGGCTATAAATGCCATGTAAAATGGGAATTGTCTTCCAAGATGATAAATTTCCTGAAAGATTTGCTGGGCACAATTCAGGTATGAGATAAGCACACCTGACATAAACCCAGCTGCCAACGTGTATCCGAGAGACAAACGGTTGGTACAGACCTCAACAAACCCATTTCGGATGCGTTTAACAGAAAAGGGCATCCGGTTTTCTTTTGGCAGTGTTTCCGGTTGGCGTATCATGAACCATGTCATGGCAATGAGCCCCTGGATCATCAAAACACTAAAAATGGTACGCCAGTTAGCCTTGAGCAAAACAGCCTGACCCAGGGCGGGTGCTATGGCAGGGACAAAGATGAAAACAGCCATTATCGCGGACATGATTCGGGCCATGGCACGGCCATCATACTGATCTCTAATTAACGCTATAATGGCTGTACGGGGGCCTGCCAAACCGATGCCCTGAATGACTCTTCCAACCAGCATAGTTCCTAATTCCTTAGAAAATATAGATAACAGACACCCGATTGTGAAGATTGCAAAACCGATAAAAACCACGGGTTTCCGGCCAAAGCAATCCGACAAGGGGCCAAAAAGAATTTGTCCGATTCCTATACC
>CAXHYW010000736.1:0-2670 GCA_964021475.1 uncultured Desulfobacteraceae bacterium
GCCGCTGTTATCAGGCGTTGCTGGGATCAGGCGCCTTTCTGGGGTTGCATGTCCGCTTTGTTAATTCCTGCAACAACAACCGGTGCTGTCATGGCATCCCTGCGGAAGGGTTCGCCCAACTCTTGGTTGGTCATCACTTCGATGAACGTGGTTTTACCCTCTTCCATCTGGAGCCGTATGGCTTTGGTAAGCTTTGCATTCAGGTCGTCCATGGAAAATGCCTGGACACCCTCAACCCCACATGCTTGTGCAATGCCAGCGTAGTTAACATCACGGTTCAGTTCGGTTCCAACAAAGTTGTCCGAGTACCAGAGTGTTGTGTTCCGTTTTTCAGCACCCCAGTGATAATTGCGGAAGATGATCATGGTAATGGCAGGCCATTCACCCCGGCCACAGGCAGTCATTTCGTTCATGGAGATACCAAAGGCTCCGTCTCCTGCAAACCCCACCACGGGTACATCTGGCTGAGCGATTTTGGCACCGAGGATGGCGGGGAAACCGTACCCACAGGGACCGAACATTCCCGGGGCCAGGTATTTACGCCCCTGCTCAAAGGTCGGATAGGCAGCACCCAGGGCACAGGAGTTCCCGATATCAGAGCTGATGATGGCGTTTTCCGGAAGGGCGCGCTGTATGGCACGCCACGCCATACGAGAGGTTATTTTTTCCGGGTCTCGTTTCCGGGCACGTTCGTTCCAACTGGTTCCCGGATCATCTTGTTCGTGGTCCATGTCGGCAAGTTTGTTGGCCCAGTCTGTTTTGATTTTTTCAATGGTTGCCTTGCGGGAATCCCGGTCAGCGTTTCCTGCCGTGGCAGTCAGTTGAGCCAGAATGCCGTTGGCAACTTTCTTGGCGTCACCAACAATGCCTAGGGCAACCGGTTTTGTAAGGCCGATGCGGTTGGGGTTAATGTCCACCTGGATGACCGAAGCTGTTTTGGGCCAATAGTCAATGCCGTAACCTGGCAGGGTGGAGAAGGGGTTTAGCCGGGTCCCTAATGCCAGAACAACGTCGGCTTTGGCAATCAGCTCCATGGCAGCTTTCGATCCATTGTAGCCCAGTGTGCCGGTGTAAAGGGGATGGCTTCCGGGGAAGGCATCATTGTGCTGGTAACCACAGCAAACAGGGGCGTCTAACTTTTCGGCCAACTCCATTGAATCCTTGATGGCCCCGCCGATAACAACACCGCCTCCGTTGAGAATTACAGGGAATTTTGCAGCAGACAACAATGCTGCTGCTTGGGCAATGGCTTCCTTTCCACCGGCAGGCAGTTCAAATTCCACGATGGCTGGCAGTTCAATATCAATCACCTGGGTCCAGAAATCACGGGGAACATTGATCTGGGCCGGAGCAGATGCGCGTTTTGCCTGCATGATCACCCGGTTGAGAACTTCAGCCATGCGGGATGGGTGACGTACTTCTTCCTGGTAAGCCACCATGTCTGCAAAGGCAGCCATTTGGGGGACTTCCTGGAATCCGCCCTGGCCCATGGTTTTGTTGGCGGCCTGGGGGGTTACTAAAAGCAATGGGGTGTGGTTCCAGTACGCCGTTTTCACAGGGGTCACAAAGTTGGTGATACCGGGGCCATTTTGGGCCACCATCATGGACATTTTACCCGAAGCCCGGGTGAAACCGTCTGCCATCATACCGGCATTGCATTCATGTCCACAATCCCAAAATGAGATGCCGGCTTTTGGAAACAGGTCAGAAATCGGCATCATGGCCGAGCCGATAATACCAAAGGCGTGTTCAATTCCATGCATCTGGAGAACTTTAATAAAGGCCTCTTCAGTGGTCATTTTCATTCGGATCTACTCCCTATTTGACAAATTGTTTTTCCTTGGCGCGGTAAGATTACCGACACTCCCAGGTTACATCTGAATTTGCTTCAGATATCTAATGTGTGATATATCAGTCATTGGGATGATGTCAAGGGTAAAAAATGGCATTATATTTTTAAATTATTTTCTTTTTATTAATGTTTTGTTCCGGGGCCTTGTTCTATCTTTTATTAGTGAAGCAGGGAGATTGCGAAGAAAGAGGTTGAAAACAATGGCCAAGTGTGGCAGTTGTAATCTAAAATAAGGAGATATTATGGAACTTCACGTAAATGACATTTTAACCCGGATTACCCGGTACAATTTGATCAGAAAAGGCAGGATGATTTATATCGATGTTCATCAAAAAATTCAGGGGAATCTGGCAGGGGACTATATTGCCGTTCCCAACCTGGTGAATATTGTTGCCAAGCCTGAACACCAGGGTGCCGGTGATTCCGAACAGGCGGCATTGGAAAGCTGTCTTAAAAAAATAAAGGGACTCAATATAGAGGACCTGTTTCCCGTGGCAGCACCGGGACCCGCACCGGCAAAAACAGAAGAATAATAAAAAAGTGCCTGGCGGTCAAATTGGCACCAGGCACTTTTTTGGGGTAACGCTTTTTTACGGATCTTGCTTTATCGTATCTTTTTTTTATCGTATCTTTCTTGATCTTATCGTTGGGCTTCACCCATTTCCATACCCAAGTCCAGGGCTTTTTTGTTCATGTCCATGAAATCCTTGGGAATGGTGGTCTCCAAAACCTTGAGGATGGATTCGGGTTTTACCAGTTGGGTAATCCCGATGAGGGCACCCAGCATACAGATGTTAAATACAATGGGTTTTCCAATT
>CAXHYW010000737.1:0-2669 GCA_964021475.1 uncultured Desulfobacteraceae bacterium
GAGATATATCCGATTCCCGGGATGTCACAGGTTTCCTGTCCGTTGTTCAAGGCCGCGGCAAGATTGAGTATGCTGGCATGGGCCATTCCATATACCAAAAAATCTGCCCGGGCATCAAAGAGGATAGCGCGCCGGATTTTGTTGGACCAGAAATCATAATGGGCAATCCGCCGCAGGCTTGCCTCAATTCCCCCCAGAACAAGGGGAACGTCTGAGGGGCAGTACCGCCGGATCAGGTTGGCATAGGCAATGACCGCCCGGTCCGGCCGGCAATCGTTGATGCCGCCGGGGGTGTAATCGTCCTTTTGCCGTCTTTTTTTAGATGCCGTATAATTGGCCACCATGGAATCCACCGCCCCTGCGGTAATCCCCCAGAAAAGCCTGGGCTGGCCCAGCCGGGAAATATCCTTTCCGCTTTCCATATCCGGCTGGGCAATGATGCCCACCTTATATCCCTTGTCCGCAAGCACCTTGCCGATGAGGCTGACCCCCATGAAGGGGGAGTCAATATAGGCGTCTCCTGTGACCAGAATAATGTCCAGCTGTTTGATACCAAGTTTTTTCAACTCGCTTGGGGTGGTGGGGAGAAACATGGGGTTTTATTCGGCTCCGCAAGGGTTAACTAAAAATTTCATACCCCATCAGTATACTAAACAAAGCGGCTTAATTCAATTGCCGGTTCTGACGGTTCAGAACAATCCAAATAAAATCGTGGGGATATTTAAAAATAGAACGATTATTGACAAATATCAACCATTGGATCAAACCACAGTTCTCTTCTTTTCTCCACGGATTCGGGGATGGGTAAATGGTATTCTAATTTAAATATTTTCCTGTTTCTGAGATTGGCTTTTTCAATGGAAGATTTATTATACTTACAAAAAGTTTTATTGAATGAATCGTCTTTGATCATCATATTGAAGCCTGTTTCTAATCTGTCATGGAGGTCTACACGCTGTTTTGAAGTAAAAAGATAGATTGGATGCCTGTAAGACAAGGCAATGTTCTGCTCAACGCTCATGTCTGGATAAAGTTTTTTTCGATCCTCTAATTCTGGAAAAGCCTCATTAATTCCACGGGAGAAATAATCAAAGCGTTTTGCTGAGAGCATTTTGAACAATCCTTCATAATTGTATCCTATCACATAGTTTAATTTGTTCAGCTCAAAAACACCTTGATCCATCCACCCAAGTCCGATGCCGTTTGATAGTTTTTGTAAATCATCTAAGGTCATACTTTTGGTGAACTTGTTTTTTGAATCATTCCTGATTAAAAAAACTCGATATCCGACAATCCCTTTTTGAATAGGAATATAAATGGGTAAAAGTTCTTTTTCTATTTTTTTATTGGTGTCTATCCAGACTATATTGATATGATCCTTTTGATTTTTTTTGATATCCGCAACTTGTCTTAATGGATTTATGACATAGTTGGCTGGTTTTAGAATAAACGGCCCATGTGTCTTTTCTGTTTTTTGGAGTGAAAGTCTTATGAGTTCAACCACCTCTTTACGTCTTGTATCTATTGAAGATTGACCTTTGGGGTAGATAACAATCAATGGACCAGCATAGGCACAACATGCAGAAATCAGGACAATCGCTGCAAGCAAAGTTCTCATTTGAAATTTTCCTTTAAGGGCTGTTCCCGAATTAAAAATTTAACCACGCCATGCTTGACGACATTAGAACGACAACCCTGAATCTCTTTCCAATTTGCATCGCGCACCTTCATTAAAGAGATGTGTAAACCAAAGAATTTGAAACATCGCAGTCTCTTTGTTCGGCTATTTTTAACGCTGCCGTAATGGCGTATAGACCCTTTTCATCTATTCCTACAGCCACTTGTCGTTTGTCTTTAAAAATCATTAATAGATAAACCACGGGAAGCACAGAGGTAACTTTCTCAGCAATCGTCGGCATCTCTTTTATCGATTCAAGCTGGTCTAAATCAAAACCAACCATTCTTTTCTCAATGAGTCGTTCTCTTAAGTTTGGATTTACCCAGAAGCGATTTTTGACTTCATCAAGCGTTGCCATTCGACACTGATGTTTTTTATCAACATAAAATATCTTCATTTTTAATCTCCTGCTTTTATATGAAACGCTGTCCAATGTATTGCAATTATAAAAGTTTCATTTTTCGTTGTGTAGGAGCAAATACCATGCTCCGGCCTCGGTTATTCGATAACCTAAGTTTGAAACATTTCAGACCTTGTCTTTCAGTTTTTGTTTAAGGTTCCAGATTCTCATTGCCCCAAGCATCGCCATCTGTAACACCTCTTCATCGGAGAGTTGGTAACCTTTATCGTTCTTTGCCGCCCGAACAACTTTACAGGACAGCCGGGTCCTGGGTTTGTTCACCAGGATAACACCCGCCCGATCTGGAATATGTTCGATACACTCCTCAAGATAGTGAGGCAGCGCAAAGTACAGGCGCTTTACATTGCGGTTGATGTGGCCATGGGCCTTTTTTTTGTCTGCAATGAGGTCCGTCTTGCTCACTTTGATTTCAACCTCCCAAAGATATCGGCTTTTGGTTAAAATCAAAAGATCGCACTCATGCATCGGCTTACCGTTCAAATGCAGGCCCCATTTAACATTCGGGACAATTAGATTTTTCCGGAACCCAAAGTGATTTGCCAGGGCAATTTCCATTTCAAGTGTGGTAAT
>CAXHYW010000738.1:0-2665 GCA_964021475.1 uncultured Desulfobacteraceae bacterium
GATTCTCCGGAGTGACTGGAGTTCAGACGTGTGCTCTTCCGATCTCGTATACAAATTTTCCAGAAACAACTCTTTGAGCAGATCTGTCCCATAAAGCTCAATCATTTTTCCCGTGCCGTGTCCCATGTGGACATACCCGCTCAAGGAATAGTTTGCCGCAATCATATAGTCCAGGGCTGCCATGGAAATGAGATAGGGCAGCCCCTGGCCTCCCCATTTGGGGTCTTCGGGAAGCGCTGTCAACCCAGCTTCCAATATCAAAGACCTAGCCCTGTGAAAAGAATCCGCCACTTTCACCCGGCCCTTGTCAAACTTCACCCCCTCGCGATCTCCATCGACCAGGGTGGGCAGCAACTCTTTTATGGCAAGCTTCCTAGTTTCGGCAATGATCATATCAAAGCTCTTTTTTGAAAAATCTGAAAATTGATCCGCCTTGACCAGCTCGTCCGCCCGGAGCAGTTCATACAAAATGAAGTCAATCTCTCGTTGATCAGCAATTAATTGGGCCATGGGTTTTTCCCCTTGTAAAAGATTACCGTTAAATTTCTTTTTTAAACGATCAGACCAGCATCCCGCCGTCGCAAATCAAACTGGCCCCGGTGGTAAATGAAGCGGCATCGGACACCAGATACAGGACGGCTCCTGCCATCTCTTCGGGTTTGGCATACCGGCCCAGGGGAATCTGGGCCACGGCATGATCGCAAATCTCATCGGAAGAAATAATGGCCGATGCAAACTTGGTGTCGGTGAGCCCGGGCAACAGGGCATTGACCCGTATCCCTTTTGGAGCAAGTTCCCGGGCCAGGGTCTGGGTCATATTTACAAGAGCCGCCTTGGTGGCAGAGTATACCCCCTGGAACATCCCGGGTCTGACCGCATTCACCGAGGATACATTGACAATGGCCCCCTTTTCCTTCATCAACGGCACACCATATTTAATCATGAAAAAGGGACCTTTGACATTCACATCAAAGGTTTTGTCCCAGATCCCTGCATCTGCCGTGATCATTTCCCCAAAATGGGGATTTGTGGCGGCATTATTCACCAGGATATCAAGGCGGCCGTATGTGCTTTCGATTTTTTCATACATGGCCTTGATCTGATCGGGGTATCCGGTGTGGCAGGCCATAGCCACGGCCTTGCCCCCATTCTGGTTGATACCATCGGCTGCGGCTTCCAAACTTTCTACCTTCCGGCTGACCAAAATGCACTGGGCCCCGCAGGAAGAAAGTTTCTGGGCCACGGCCAAACCAATCCCCCGGCTGGCACCCGTAATAACCGCTACTCTATTGCTTAGATCAAAATCCTTCATCGCATTCTCCTTGAATTGTCATTAAGTTTGTTTGAAATTTATGCAAACCGCTTCCCTTCCCTTACAGCCGGGAAGACTCCATTACACCCAGCGCCGTTTTTTCCAACTCGATGACCCCGAAAATCAGCATGGCAAACCGTTTATTTTTTGTAATTCCCTGGTGATATCGATTGTAAATCTGCTGGGCAATGACGGCCAGACGGAAGAGACCAAAGCAATAATAAAAATCAAAAAGGCTCGTGTCCCGGCCTGTTTTCAGAGCATATCGGTCCAGAATTTCCCGGCGGGTCAACGCCCCTTCCATGTTCGTGGGCATGGTACGCATCATCTGCATCTCTTCTGGGTCATTTTTTTCCACCCAATAGGCAAGACTGTTGCCAAGATCCATCAAAGGATCTCCATGGGTGGCCATTTCCCAGTCCAGAATACCGGTGATCTGTTCTGGATTTTTCGGGTCCAGAACCAGATTATCCAGCTTATAGTCATTGTGGACCATGGCAGGCATCTTTGTGTCTCCGGGCATTTTATCGGCCAGCCAGGCCATAACCGCTTCAAAATCCGGGGCATCGGCTGTCTTTGCCCTTCGATATCGATTGCTCCAGCCGTCCACCTGGCGCTTCACATACCCGGTAGGTTTTCCGATAAAATCCAGACCCGCCAATTTCACGTCAATGGCATGGATATCTGCCAGGGCATCCACCAGATTTTCACAAAGCGTCCTTGCTAGGTTCGGTGAATAACTCAGACCTGTGGGCAAATCCTTGCGAAGGATAATACCGGACAATTTTTCCATGACAAAAAAAGGCGCCCCGATCAAACTTTCATCCTCGGTAAACACCAAGGGTCGTGGACATCGGGGAAAAACCGGATGAAGAGCCGAAAGAACCCGGTATTCCCTTCCCATATCATGGCCGGACTTGATATTGGCCCCGATGGGGGGACGACGAAGAACCATCTGGCGATCCCCGGCGGTAATCAGGTAAGTGAGGTTGGAAAACCCACTGGGAAACTGACGAATCTGAACCTCTCCTTCAAGATCATTGATATGGGATTTTAAAAATACTCCGACCGCATGGGCATCGATCTCTTCTCCCGGCCTGACATGGGTTGCGCTATCTGTTACCTGCATGAAAACTTCCTCCACTCGATTACAAAATTTTAGAATTATTCAGCAATCACAATTTTTCTATGGGTATCCGGCAAAAGCCTTCCACCATTTCCAGCACATGGTCGGTGAACTGATCCACATTTATTTTTTGTTTGGTGTACTTCCACCGCTTTAAGTACCATTCCTGCTGCATGGCCTTGATCATACAGGCCGTCAGGGTATGGTTTCCGGGCTTAAACAGGCCC
>CAXHYW010000739.1:0-2652 GCA_964021475.1 uncultured Desulfobacteraceae bacterium
GTGGTGGCACCCCTTATCACCGCACCCAGGCAGATGATGGCATCATATTTTTTCTGACGGGCCATTTTTTGTGCCACCAGGGGAATTTCATAGGCACCCGGAACTTTAACAAGGGTAATATCCATATCCTTTGCGCCGCTTCGCACAAGGGCATCTAATGCCCCGTCCACCAATCTTGCGGTGATAAAATCATTAAACCGGGCAGCAATAATCCCGAATTTTTTTCCCTGGGCCATCAGGCCTGCTTCTATTATCTGTGGCATCTTGTATCCTTAAATTAAAAATTTTGCATTCAAACCGTTTAGACACACCCATTTTTCTAACTGGCTCATTTACAAAAAACCAATTACATATGAAGAAGGTGGCCCATTTTGGCCTGCTTGCATTTCAGATATCCCTGGTTATGGCAGTTGGGCACGACTTCGATGGGTACCTGTTCCACCAGAGTTAAGCCATAGCCTTCCAGGCCAATCATTTTTTTGGGATTGTTGGTCAATAACCGCATTTTCTTTACGCCGATATCCACCAGCATCTGGGCACCAACTCCATAGTCACGCATGTCGGCCTTAAAACCCAATTTCTCATTGGCCTCAACCGTATCCATTCCCTGTCGCTGGTATTCATAGGCCCTAAGCTTGTTCACAAGCCCGATCCCCCGTCCTTCCTGGCGCAGATATAGCAATACCCCGGCCCCTTCTTTCTCCATCATATCCATGGCCTTGTGGAGCTGGTCCTGGCAGTCACATCTTAGGGAGCTGAAGATATCTCCGGTCATGCATTCCGAATGAACCCGGACCAAAATATCTTTTTCTGGATCAACCTCGCCTTTGACCAGGGCAATATGGGTCAGATTGTCCATGTCGTTTTCATAGGCAATAATCTTAAATTCACCCGACTTGGTGGGGATGATGGTCTCGGCGGCCCGCTTTACAAAACTTTCATTTTTTAGACGGTATTTTACAAGATCCGCCACGGTACAGATACCGATGGAATGTTCCTTGGCAAAGACTTCAAGGGTGGGCATCCGGGACATGGTGCCGTCATCATCCATGATCTCACAGATCACAGCAGCCGGTTTTAGTCCTGCAAGCCTAGCCAAATCCACCGATCCTTCTGTTTGGCCGATCCGAACCATGACCCCTCCGTCCCGTGCTCTCAAGGGAAAGATATGTCCAGGCCTAGCAATGTCCGAAGGAGTTGTTCCATCGGCCACCGCCGTCAAAATAGTGGTGGCCCGGTCTGCGGCGGAGATCCCCGTGGTCACGCCAACCTTGGCTTCAATGGACACGGTAAACCCGGTTTCGAACTGGGAAGTATTCTTGGCCACCATCATGGGCAGGTCCAAGCGATCTGCAATGCTCGAATCCAGGGGAAGGCAAATTAAGCCCCTTCCGTATTTGGCCATGAAGTTTATGGCTTCCGGGGTGACAGCTTCCGCTGCCATGGTAAGATCCCCTTCATTTTCCCGGTCTTCATCATCCACAAGAATGACCATTTTTCCATTTTTAATATCATCAATTGCCTGTTCAATCGTTAAATGCGGCATCAGTTCGGTCCCTTAAATATAAATCTGCTAATAAAAGTTTATAAAAATCCGTTTCTTGCGAGAAGTGCCATGCTGATATCCGAAGTTTTTCGGCTCTCAACATCCTTTTTAACCGCCCCTCCCATTAATATTTTTCTGACATATTTACCCAGCATGTCCGTTTCTATGTTCACCAGATCCCCTACCTGCTTGAGTCCAATGGTGGTAATATCTGCCGTGTGGGGGATGACACTAACCGTAAATAGTTCATCTGAACATCTATTTATAGTCAGACTAATTCCGTCAATAGCCACGGATCCTTTTTCAATCATATCCTCGGCAAGAATTTTGTCCACCGATACGGATATGATCACGGCATTGGAGTCCATTTTAACAGAAGAGATGATACCGGTACCGTCAATATGACCGGAAACCAGGTGCCCATCAATGCGGTCGGACAATCTCAATGCCCTCTCGATATTGACCCGTTTTCCCGGGGCCATCTGTTTAAAAGTTGTTCTGGCAACGGTTTCCGGTGCCATATCCACCTTAAAATCAAATTTCCCAAGGCTTACCGCCGTCAAACAAGCACCATTTACCGCAATTGAATCCCCAATTTTACTTTGGGAAAGATCCAGGTCACACCCAATCTGAAGAATTTTTCCCTCACCATTGGATTCAATTCGTTTAATGGTGCCAAAACTTTCTATAATACCTGTGAACAAATAATCTTCTCCCAGGAATAGTTCCTAAAATTGTTTAACTCCCGATTATTCAGAAGCTTGCGTCTCTTTAAGGTATCCGGTTATCAACAGATCCGTATCCAGCATCTGAACCCCCATCTGTTTAAGTTCAAAGGCATCACAAATATTTTGAGGACCCTTCCCGTCAAACACCGGAATCCCGTCGCTACCGCCCAAAAATTTGGGTGCCAAAAAGAATAACACCTTATTGACAATCCCCTCTTTCAGAGCTGAGGCAGCCACCTTGCCGCCGCCTTCAATCAGAAGGCTTTGGACATTCATGCCTCCTAACTTAATCATCAGTTGCCCCAAATCAAGTCTTCCTTTTTTTAAAGAGACTTCCAAAACAATCACCCCTTTTTTTTCCAGGCGCTGGCGCTTTTG
>CAXHYW010000740.1:0-2649 GCA_964021475.1 uncultured Desulfobacteraceae bacterium
AAAGCCCTGGTCCTCAAAACCCTGGAGCATGAGCGGGAGAGTAGGTCTTCAGAGCTAGCCGATCACCTGCATTTCAACCGGATTATCGGCAATAGCCCTGGAATGCATGCGATCTACAAACGTGTCGAACAGATCGGTCCCACCAAGACCAATGTCTTGGTTACCGGGGAAAGCGGCACGGGAAAAGAACTGATTGCCAGGGCCATCCATGAAAATTCCAACCGCCGAGACAAGCCCTTTATTGTGGTCAATTGCGGGGGAATCCCCGATACCCTGATGGAAAGCGAGTTTTTCGGCCATGTCAAAGGCTCCTTTACCGGGGCGGTGTCCAATAAAATAGGCCTGTTTGAAGCGGCCAACGAAGGCACCATATTCTTAGATGAAATCGGTGAATTGTCCACCATGCTCCAGGTAAAACTGCTCCGGGCGGTTCAGGAAACCTCTTTTAAACCCGTGGGCGGCACCGCAGAAATTAAAGTAAATGTAAGGATCATCTCGGCCACCAACAAAAAACTGGAACAGGAGGTGATTGATGGAAATTTCAGAGAAGATCTTTTTTTCCGCCTCAATGTCATCCCCATCAAAGTGCCGCCCCTGAGGGACAGAAAAGGGGATATCGAGCTTTTGTCAGCCCATTTTGCCAAAAAATATTCAGATAAAATGGGCAAGGATATTGTTAAACTGTCTTCCTATGCCATTGATTTTTTAACAAAATACAGTTTTCCCGGCAATGTAAGGGAATTGGAAAATCTCATCGAACGAAGCGTGGCTCTCTCTTCCACCAATATCATCCTGCCGGAAAGTCTGACCATTTCCATTCACAAAAAACGTCGTTGGATAGAAGGGGTCAAGGGTGAGCGGTTTGACCTGGAAGATGTGGCCCAGGGGGTGGACCTGGATAAAATTCTGGCCACCATAGAATCAGCCTATCTTAAAAAAGCCATGGAATTGTCCGGTGGCAATAAAAGCACTGCTGCAGATTATTTAAAACTCAGTTTAAGGTCCATACGTTACCGTCTGGATAAAAATACTTGATGAGGGTTTGACCATGTCGACAATAGATGTGAGATGGATTCAAAGATTCAATAATTTTGATAAAGCTTTAAAACAGCTCACAAAATTTATCGAAAAAGGGGAGTTGTCAGAACTTGAGCAACAAGGTTTGCTCCAATCCTTAAACTAAGGGAAACCTTCATCTGATTAAAAGAAAAAGTATAAAACGGAAAATGAAATTTGGACTAAAACCTGAGATAATCAAACAGGTAAACTGCATTTTTGCACGGTATCCGCAAA
The DNA here is from genome assembly GCA_964021475.1 of uncultured Desulfobacteraceae bacterium. GTDB lineage: Bacteria > Desulfobacterota > Desulfobacteria > Desulfobacterales > Desulfobacteraceae > NBML01. The sequence goes on from CAXHYW010000740.1 coordinate 1,294, forward strand.
TTGAAAAAGTAATCCTATACGGGTCAAGAGCCAAAGGTAATTATAAAGCCGGTTCGGATATTGATCTTTCGCTTATTGGTCAAAATTTGACGTTATCTATTGTATACGCAGTTGAATTGGAAATAGATGATTTACTTTTGCCTTACACTTTTGACATATCTATTTTCAATCAAATTTCTAATCTCGAGCTGATAGAGCATATTAATCGAGTGGGACTTTTGTTTTATAGTAAATTTAGCAACCGTGTTAAAGACAAATGAAATTCTTGCCACCATTGAAAACACTTTTCTTAAAAAAGCCATGGAACTGATATGTATAAGAAATTGACATTTTTTGTATATGGTATTAATATACAACCATGATAGAAATAAAAGAACCAAAGCAGTTCCAATGGGATCATGGTAACGAGCGTAAAAGCTCAGACGAACACAATGTTTCAAAACAAGAAGCAGAGCAAGTATTTTTTAATCAGCCATTATTATTACTTGAAGATAATGTCCACTCACAAAAAGAAATAAGATTTCATGCTTTGGGCAGAACCGACAATAACAGAAAACTGCATATAAGTTTTACAATCCGGGAAAACCAAATCAGGGTAATCTCTGCCAGACCTATGCATAGAAAGGAGAGCAAAAATTATGAAAAAAATTCCTGAATTTAAAACAGAGTCAGAAGAAAGAACTTTTTGGGAAGAGAATGACTCAAGTGACTATCTTGACTGGAGCAAAGCCAAACAAGCTATTTTTTCCAACTTGAAGCCAACAACTAAGGCAATTTCTTTAAGATTACCGGAATCAATGCTGGCACAAATCAAAGCAGAAGCGAACAAACGTGATGTTCCCTATCAATCATTGATGAAAATGTGGTTAAGCGAGCATTTGCCACGTACTGTGTAAAAGCAAAATATAAAATATTTCCAACAAATTATTGGAAATTTGTATCCTTTTTTATTTGAGATAGAATCGCTTTTGATCCTCCATCTATATCTATCCGATACCGGTTGGCTAAAATCTGAATCTTCAGTTCCCGGCAATGATTAAAAAATATTGAAGAATATCTCTTTCGTATCAGTGATGTCTGGTTCTACCATGCAAGTACCTAACCGGACATCACTGAAAACAGCTCACAAAATTTATCGAAAAGGGGAGTTGTCAGAACTTGAGTAACAAGGTTTGATCCAGTCGTCTGAATATTCTTCAGGAGGTTATATGATTTGTCAATAGATTCAGTTCTGATTTGATAAATGGCATCAGAAGTTCCTTTTTTAAGGGGACTTCCTGATATCGTATCGCGGGGGGGGCAATCAGATCGGAAGAGCGTCGTGTAGGGAAAGAGTGTGCCTCTATGTGTATATCT
>CAXHYW010000741.1:0-2647 GCA_964021475.1 uncultured Desulfobacteraceae bacterium
AGAAAAACAAGACAGATTTCTTTTGGAACAATGCTTGCGCAGGACAAAGGGGGCAAATGATCTTTTGCGGGTCGGACCAGGGAGGCCAGGGTGATTTTGATACTCTGGATTGCTTCCGTCGAGGGCAGGGTGATGGGCAGGTGTATATTTTTACCGATTTTTTTTTCAAGGAGGGGATCGGGTTGGGCAATGGCAAGGGCAGTGTTTAATCTTAGGAAAACCTTGGGTCGGATCTTGAATGCCGGTGCCCAAAAATAAAGGTTTTGGGTTTCCCATTCCGGCCGGATGGCTTTTGGAAGGTTCCCCATCCGGGCCAGATCTGCATAGGAAGAAAGGGGAATAGGGGGGATGGTCGCTTTTATTTTCCAGAAAGGGACCATGACATCATCGGATTTGCTCGGTTTTGCACATCCGTATTTAATTTTACCAAGTTTGTTGCCCCTTGCCTGCCAAAGGGTCTGGCAATTTTGACAGATAAGCACCAGGGAATTAAACTGACCTTCCAGGTCCTGGCCGCAGTCCTGGCAAATTCCTGAAATAAAAGTTGTTTCTTTTTCCGGACGACACAGGGGCAGGTTGTTTATATCCATATCCCCGGGTAAATTTATGGGGATCTCTTTGTTGAGTATTCCGTCAAAAAGACGGTGGTTTTGAATGTAAAAAGGGGCGTATATCAGGCTTTTGGCCTCACCGATATCCTCCTGGAAAACCGGGGCCTGAAGGCTTTTGGCGGATTGCTCCCTCTTTTCTAACAGTTTGAAAATGGTTTTAAATTCTCCGGGGCGGATAAACTTGCCCGGGGTATCATTTGAAACAAGTTTTAGGGGGAGCGCCTGGGACCGCAATCCAAGGGAGTAGGGAATCTGTATGGGCGCCTTTTCCATTGCCAAAGAGGAATTGTCGATGAACCGGGGGGTCACCCCGGAAAAATGACAGGCATACCGCACCCCCTTGAACCGCCAATAGGGCAGGTAAAAAAGATCACTTCCTGCCGGGGCATGGGGGGACAGGGGGAAATAATACCGGGAAAATCCCTTTTGGGAAATACAGGACCGCACCCGGCAGAAACCGCATACAAAAAACAGGGCTTCCTCCCCAAGGGTGATGGGTGAGCCGCATTGGGGGCATTGATGTTCGATTTTAAAACTAATGTTTTTCCCCGCATTGATTACAAAAGATAGCATCGCTTAGGTTTTTTTCGCCGCATTTAGCACAGAATAGAACCGCAGGTTTTTCCTGGGTTGCCTTGCCGCATCGGGGACAAAATTGGGTTCCGACGGTAATATTTTTTCCACAATGGGTACATTTTTCAAAGATCACCTGCTGATGGCCGCATTGGGGGCAAAAATTAGCATTCAGGGGGATCTGGTTCTGGCATTCACCACATTGGGTTGTGCTGGGAGGGGCGTTGGTAGTCCCTCCTTGATTGGACAATTGTTGGGCAAACATACCCGGCAGCATCACTCCGAGCCCCATGCCCATGCCGGCCTGGGCTCCGTTTCCGGCAATGGAGTCGGATCCTTCGGCAATTTTTTCCATGGCCATGGCCGTTTTCATTTGCATAAGCTTGTTCATGTCGTCAAAGACTCCCATGCGGCTTTTATCATCAATGGCCTGCTGGACCTCAGGGGGAGGGGTTATGGCGTTGATATAAAGTCCTGTCAGGGATATGCCAAATTGTGAAAAATCTTTTTGGATTCTTTCGGTAAGGCCCTTTGCCAGTTCGTCGTATTGGGCAGGCAAATCAAAGATGGTGGAAATCTTTTCACCGATATAATCATTAAACCTGGAAACCACCACCTGGTTAAGGTAATCCCCTATTTCTTCGGTTGTATATACCCCCTGGGTCCCCACCAGTCGGTTGATAAACAGCACGGGCTGGACGATTCTCAGGTTAAAAATGCCGAATGCCCTCAGTCTGACCAACCCCAATTTTGTGTCCTTGAAAGCCACAGGGTCCCGGGTGCCCCATTTTAGATTGGTGAAGGTTTTTAGATTTGTGAAATAGACCTCTGCCCGCAGCGGGCTTGTAAATCCCCAGGGAAGACTGGCTATTTTGGTTAACACCGGGATATTGGCAGTTTTCAGTGTATGGCGGCCCGGGCCGAAGGCGCCCACGGCTTTGCCGTTATAGAAAAAAACCGCGGCCTGGCTTTCTCTCACCGTTAGCTGGGCCCCATATTTAATGTCGGCAGATCCCTGTTCCGGCAAGCGATGAACAAGTTCTCGGCCGCTTTCGTCAAACCATTCGAGAAGTTCTAAAAATATCAGGTTGCTGGCTCCCATTGGGATCCTCCTTTTTGGCTTTGCCTGGCAATTGTTCAGGGATACTCATATAAATTGCATCATACCCGGATATTCTATAGATCCAGGGTTGATGTGTCAAATGGTGGAGGGGGCTTTTTCTATTGGTGCGAGAGATCGGGCATTCGGGTATTTGTAAGTACCTAGTAACCTTGGATCACCCGTCCTCCATAAAAGATTAATCAAGTTTCTATATTTGGTAATATTCTTATACCTGCGAAATTAAAGATTATGGCGTACCATCTATTGTGGCCTGAAAATTACGGAGAAAGCGAAGACTTCACAGGGAAAGTTTTGGGGGCATTTTAAATCCTGAAAAATCATGACTTATTAATAATAGTCC
>CAXHYW010000742.1:0-2647 GCA_964021475.1 uncultured Desulfobacteraceae bacterium
CCGAGATCTACACATAGAGGCACACTCTTTCCCGACCCGACGCTCTTCCGATCTACGTGTGCTCTTCCGATCTTTTTGGTTGCCGAGCGGCTGGCGGGGATGGACCCCGAGGCTCAGAAACAGGAACTTGAAGCGCTTTCGCCTCGGTTCGGTTATCCCCTCGGTCTTTATCGGTTGGATGAAATTCAGGTGGACCAAGGGGCGCAGCAGGATTTTCTGGCTGGCCTGATCGTTGAGGAAGAGGACCGGCATATACTGGTGATGCGGTTGGGGGATCAGGTCCTGACCATGGGAGGGCCGTTTCCGGGCGAGAGGCTTCATCACCAAGCTATCCCTCTTTTCTTACTGATTTTTATGATTCTTTTAATCCTGCCAGCCCTGGCCTGGACCATTTTTTTTAACTGGGATGTTAAAAAAATGGAAAACACCGCTTCCCGTTTTATTGCAGGAGATTATAATGCCCGGGTAAGGGTCTCTAAAATATCCTCCCTGACCCATATTGCCCGAGGGTTTAATAGCAATGCCGATAAGGCGCAACGGTTGATCTCCTCCCAAAAAGACCTTGTCAACAGTGTTTCCCATGAGATTAGAACCCCCCTTGCCAGAATCAAATTCAGCTTGGAAATGGCCGGAGAGGATGTTTCAAGAAAACCCGGCACCACCAATTATATGGGGGAGATTGGTCAGGATGTGCAAGAAATTGAAACCCTGGTGGATGAAATGCTCACCTATGCCAAGTTTGAGCAGGAACCAGAGACATCACACCGATTGTCCAATCATGAACTGGTTTCCTGGCTTTCGGGCCTTGTTCGGCGGGAACAAAAGGGGGCGGCTCATCTTATTCATTTTAAAACCCTGCCCGAAATTTCTCATTTTATTGCTCGTTTTGAGCCGGTTTACCTGGGATGGGCCGTGAGAAACTTGATTCGCAATGGGGTGAGATATGCTGACACCCGGGTGGAAATCCTCTTTGAACCGGGATCGGACCGGATGCATATCCACGTGGACGATGATGGGCCGGGTATCCCTAAGGATACCCGGGATAAAATTTTTGAGCCCTTTTGCCGCATGGATGGGAGCCGGTCCAGGGATTCCGGGGGATATGGGCTGGGCCTGGCTATTGCCAAACGGATCACCCGATGGCATGGGGGGACCATCACCGTGGGACAATCCCCCTTCCAGGGCGCCAGGTTCACCATGATGCTGCCCGTGAATCAGGAATTTCACTTGCAACAACCCAAAAAAAGAAAGGAATAAAAAGAAATGAGAACTATTTCCATAAAAGCCGTGTTTCCAGAAAAAAGATCCCCCATATATCCCCAGGATCTGAAACCGGACCGGGTAAAACAGGTCCGGGCTTTCCATGAATCTGTGGATGGTTATGGGGCCACTCCCCTGTGCCGCCTGCCAGGGCTTGCAGACCACCTGGGCATTAAAAATTTCTATGTCAAGGATGAGTCCTTCCGGTTCGGCTTGAACTCCTTCAAGTCCCTTGGGGCCACCTGGGCCCTGGCACGGATTCTGGGGGAGAAATTAAATCAGCCGGTTTCCGGGCTTGATTTTGCCTATTTTAAACAGCCTGCCATTAAAGAAAAGATTCAAAATATGGTTTTTGTGACCGCCACAGACGGTAACCATGGGAGGGGACTTGCCTGGGCTGCCGGACAATTGGGGTGCCAGGCGGTTATTTTCATGCCGGCCGGTACGGTTAAGCACCGGGTGGAGAATATAGAAAAAGAAGGCGCCCGGGTGTGTGTGACCGATATGAACTACGATGATACGGTTCGGTTTGCCGCTGGTGAGGCCCAAAAGAATGGCTGGACAATTGTCCAGGACACGGCCTGGGAAGGATATGAACAGATCCCGGCCTGGATTGTCCAGGGATATACCACCATGGCAGCGGAAAGTCACGAGCAGATCGAAGAATTGGGGGGCGGTTCCCCCACCCATATGTTTGTCCAGGCCGGGGTGGGATCTATGGCAGCAGCGGTTTTGGGTTATTATGCCAACCAGATGAACCGGAATTGTCCTGCCACCTATATTATGGAGTCGGACCAGGCCGATTGTCTTTACCACTCGGCGCTGGCGGATGACGGCAAACTAAGGGGGGTGGGGGGACAATTGAATACCATCATGGCCGGGCTTGCCTGTGGTGAAGCCAACCCCTTTGCCTGGGAGATTTTGAGAGATTTTTCCCATGGGTTTATCTCCTGTTCCGATGGGGTTGCGGCTCGGGGGATGCAATTGCTTGCCCGTCCGATTTTTGGGGATTCTCCTATTGTTTCCGGAGAGTCCGGTGCCCTGGGGCCGGGCCTGGTCCATTGCCTGATGATGGATCCCAAATTTTCAGATTTAAAAGAAAAAATGAAATTAAACCGGGCCTCTTCAGTTCTTTGTTTCAGCACTGAAGGGGATACGGATCCGGAAAATTACCAGAAAATCATCCAGCAAATTATCCAGCAAATTATCCAGTAATCCGGGGCTTAATACTGATTTGTTTTCAGGAGCACCAGGGTGCAGGCGATTGTCACATCAATACCCGCGTCCTTTAATTGTGGATAGGCCTCGGGGTTTTCTGTGCCCGGATTAAATATCACCCGCCGGGGTTTGGCCTGGATGATCTGTTTTATCACTTCCTCCTGGCGGG
>CAXHYW010000743.1:0-2646 GCA_964021475.1 uncultured Desulfobacteraceae bacterium
GCTTAATTTTTAAAAAAGTGTGTTCTATAATATATGAGCGGGGATTTGTCAAAAATATTGATCTATCGGGTCGGTGTGTTTAGGCCTTTTTATATTGTATCTTTTTTGGGAAACCTGATACCATATGAATGAGCAAGGGCAGAAGCGAGGGATTTATAACGCGTAAACATCCAAAGAAATCGTTCACAAAATCTGCCGAAACCTGTTCGGAGGATAAAAGATGAAAACAATTGAAGTAAAAATTACAGCCGAATTCACGGTCCCGGATGAATGGGAAATAATAGACCATGTAGCCGATTCTGAATTTCCAGATGATAAAATCACGGTGTTGAAAATTGATGATGCGTATTATGATTTTTTCCCTGAATGCCTGGTGAAAGTTGAGTCGTCTGATACCGTCCTGTGGTCGGCCGACGAAGGCCGGACAGAAGAAATCATTGACTGCATGAGCCAGTTCAAGGTCAGGATGCAGGAAATAAAATAAAACTCACCCACCCATCTCCCCTCTCTAAGGCACCCGGTCCCATACCGGGCAAAGGCGATAGGGCGTAACCCGAAAGCCTTTGCCTCCCAAGCCTGACCGGGTTGTTTATAGCCGGATAATTTCAGGGTGCTTGTGACAATGTTCTAAAAATTTGATGAGATCCGCGGGGGTAAGGGTGGTGGTGGCGGTATTGACCAGGGGGTGGAAATTGAGCAATTCATTTTCCATCATCTCTGAATCCAGAATAATGGTAACATCATGGGCCTTTATATTGACCGCGGCAAAGGGTGTGACAGAGCCAGGCGCAACTCCCAGAGCTTCCATGAGCAGGTCTGGTTTTCCGAATGAAGGGCTTTTGGCCCCTATTTTTTTTGCCAACTCTTTTATGATGATGGGCTTGTCCGCCAGGGTGACCACCAAAAACAGGTTTTTTTTCTTGTCTTTCAAAAACAGATTTTTACTGTGAACGCCTTCGATGCCCTCACTGTGAAGTGCTGCCTGATCAACGGTAAATACGGCCGGGTGGGTATGGTTGGCGTAATTAATGCCGATTTCTGATAATATGCTGAGCAGTTCTTCCTGGGTGCGTAACATTTTTTCCTCTCTTGGAATTGTCTTTTGGGTGGATTTACATCTTCGGATTAAAAATAATTGACAATAATGAGCCTGACAATGGTTAAAAAGACCATGGTCAGAAAGATGGGGCGGATAAGGGATGCGCCTTTTTTTATGGCCAGGCCCGAGCCTGCCCTGGCACCGATAACCTGGCCTGCGGCCATACAGAAACCGGCGGAATACAGCACATTCCCGCCAATGATAAACACCGACAGGGCCACAATATTGGAGGTGAAATTCATGATCCGGGTGGTGCCGGCCGCCTTTGTCATATCCATCCCCATGACAATGAGCAGGCCTCCTGTCCAGAAAGAGCCGGTCCCGGGTCCGAAAAATCCGTCATAAAACCCCAGTCCCAGACCAAACAGGGTAAAAAAAAGGTTCTTGTTCATTTTGGGATGTCCGGGCCGGGTGCCCAGTTCCCGGGAAAACAGGGTGTAAAAAAATACAAACAAAAGCATCACCGGAATGATATGCTGGATAAATCCGGCATCGATCTGCTGGATGGACCAGGCCCCCAGCACGGCACCCATGAAGGTAAAAACAATGCCATGGGCGCTTTCATTCAGCTTTACCGTCCCTTTCCGAATAAAGGTGATGGACGAGGCCAGGGTGCCGAAACTGCCCTGGAGCTTGTTGGTGCCAAGGGCCAGTTGGGGAGGCATCCCCACGGACAAGAGGACGGGCAGGGAAATAAGCCCCCCGCCTCCGGCAATGGAATCCACAAATCCGGCCACAAGGCCGGTGAGAAAAAGCAGTATAAAACTCAATAGAGACAGGTCAAAATCCATCAGGAAAACCTCAATTATATTTCAGGTCAGAATTGTTTTTTAAATTCATGATCTGGGACTTTATGTTATCTTTTCTTCGGGGTCAAGATCAAAGAGAGTCTAACTTGTCCGGCTCACAATATGTTATGGTACGGGACTGCGATTCAGAAAAACTGAGGACTGCTCAATAATAGTCCACCCTATCAAATTCGCTCTTGAGGAAAAGGAATCATAGATATAGTCTGCACCATATCAGAATGGATATCTGTCAATTTTTTCTCCAATTAAAATTTACAGGAACCTTTTGAAATTTGGATTGAGGCTATCCCATATATTGGAATTTTAAAATCTGAAATTGAAAAATCTATCCATACCACATCTTGTATCATGGCAAATCCTAAAAAGCCCGGACTGGTGAAAGAAACGCTCGGTAAATTGGGGGATTTGACTCCTGTTTGATAATACCATAAGTACTCGTGAGCAAAAGAATATTTTATAGAAGATTTGAACGGTCTGAATTCATAAATAAATTTAGAAAAAATAGTCATATGGATGATGCAAGACTATAGTAAATATAAAAATCGGTGATTAAAAATTCCTGTTGATTATTTTGGAAATAAGAATTGCAACTGAAGCCTTAATTGCCATTCTGCACCGTTCTCAGGTGTCTCAATATTGTAAAATGCCTGCACTTGAGCGTTCATAGGCTGTTTGCCGATTCTAAAAATTTCGACCTGTGCGGGTGGGATTAAGCAACCAGCTTGAAATTTAAGCTCT
>CAXHYW010000744.1:0-2646 GCA_964021475.1 uncultured Desulfobacteraceae bacterium
AGAAATTACCGACTAAACATCGCAATACTATTACATTTTTTACATAATTTATTACATTTATTACTCATTTTTCTATGCGTTTGTATTTACCAGTTAATATGGAATTTATTTTCCTAAAATATTTATATATGAAATTAGTGCCTTAAAAAATGTTTTGATTTTGATCACATCATAGGATTAAATATTGCTTTTACCACAGTTAAAACAAAGGCAAGCCTGTTGTGAAGCAGGGGCGGAAAGCCAAAGGGTCTCACGGTGAGATAGCTATATTGCCTTTGAAAAAGGGAAAAAGTATGAAAAAAGCATTTCTATTTTTATGTGTTGGAATTGTAACATTATTTTTATCTTCAGTTGTATACGCGACACCTATAGGTGTCGGGGGCCCCATCGATGGACCTGGTGATGGTTTAAATGCACGCTGGATAGACACAAACTGGGCTCCACAAAATGCTGATAATGCATTAAGTGCACTAAGTTTGGGTTCCGGTGATGCTGGTTATGTAGCTGAAGTTAATCAAGTTGTATCTGCTATAGATTTTGCTGATTCGAATCTTCAAGGGTCTGTTGCAGGATATACTATAGACCCATTGTCACCGGATAATAGTTTTGCAGTTGGGTATACAGGATACATCAACATAGCTACTGCGGACCTCTATTCTTTTAATGCATATACTGATGACGGATTCAGTCTCGTAATTGGTGGCCAAATGATATCTCAGCACTATGGTAATAGAGCCCCTGGCCACACCTATGATTCTATAGATCTTGCAGCTGGGCTATATGAATTCATGATGGTAGGATGGGAACGAGGTGGTGTATTTGTCAATGAATTATCCTGGCATGACAGCTCCACTACAAGTTGGTCTTTGGTAGATTCTGATGTACTTTTCACCAGCAATCCAGTACCCGAACCGGCAACAATGATACTTTTCGGAATAGGTCTTTTAGGTCTTGCAGGAGTAGCCAGAAGAAGACAATAGTACAACACCATAGATTCAAATAAAGGCAGGGTCATTAAGTTGATTCTGCCTTTTTCATTTATATCTGCCCCTTTCTCTCTAAATTCAGAATAATCTATATGAGCCAAGATGGAGTTCACAAACTGTTTTTCCGCATTAAACTTTAATACAGAATATTTAACCGAACCATCCTGGTGATACTGGCTATAGTCCAACCTCAATAAAACGCATATCAAAGAGTTTATGAAATCAACTGTTGGATTGGACTTGATTTTTTTGGGTGAACCAGTGTAAAAGAGAGGGTGCTATGGTATTAAGTGAAGGTATGTCTAATGGATTTACCATGCACAAGACCCATACACTTTAAAAAAAACAGTTTGTGAATGGATTTAAAAATTTAGAGTAATTACAGGGGCTTGAGTGCGGGTTACCTTTCGACAAAGTCGAATCCCCCCCTCTCCGCCACACAGCAATTAGCGGACATCCATGTCATATCAAGTATTAGCATTAAAATATCGGCCCCAAACATTTGATGAAGTTGTTGGTCAGTCCCATGTAACCCGCACCCTTGAAAATGCCATCACGGCGGATCGTGTTGCCCACGCAATTTTATTTACCGGCCCCAGGGGCACCGGAAAAACCACCATTGCCAGAATTCTCGCCAAGGCCATGAACTGTCGTACCGGCCCCACCCCGATTCCCTGTAACACCTGCAAAACCTGTACGGACATCATTGAAGGACATTGTTCCGATGTTTTTGAGATTGATGGCGCATCCAATAACAGTGTGGATCAAATAAGGGATCTTCGGGAAAATGTCACCTATATGCCGGCAACGGCCCCTTACAAAATCTATATCATTGATGAAGTCCATATGTTGTCCACGGCGGCCTTTAATGCACTGCTAAAAACCCTGGAAGAGCCCCCGGACCATGTGATGTTTATCTTTGCCACAACGGAAGTGCATAAAATACCGGCCACTATTTTATCCCGGTGCCAGCGCCATGACCTTGGCAGAATTCTTCTTGAAGAAATCTCAAATCATCTTGAAAAGTTGTGTACCAGGGAAGGATTTACCATCAAAAAGGAGAGCCTGGATCTCATCTCCCTGGAAGCGGACGGGTCTATCAGAGATTCGTTAAGCCTTCTTGACAGAATATTATCGGCCTGCCCTGACAAAACCATTGACCACGCAAAGGTGGTGGACAACCTTGGGGTGATGGACCGAACGCTCATGCATGATATTTCATCTGCGGTGTTTCTAAAAGACGGCGCCGCATTGATCAACATTATTGAAACGGTGAATGATTCTGGACTTGATTTAAAAAGATTCTTCTCCAACATCATTCTTCATTTTCGAAATTTAAATGTCATTAAACTGTGCGGTCCAGACAACCCGGCCATTAACCTGGCCGATGTTGAAAAACAAATGCTCTTCCAGGCGATTACGGCCTTGCCCGCCAACTACCTGAGCATGCTGTTGCAGCTATTGTTAAATGAAGAATCCCTGGTAAAATTTTCCTCCCATACAAAAACAGCGGTGGAGATGGTGTTGTTAAAGCTGATCCAGATCAATCCGGGAGCCCAACTGGACCAGATCATTGACAAGTTAGATCTTCTATCCACCCAAATAGAATCGAAATTAGTAGAATCAAAACTGACGGAGCAGGCAATGGTAGACAGGCCTG
>CAXHYW010000745.1:0-2645 GCA_964021475.1 uncultured Desulfobacteraceae bacterium
ATCCCGGAGATGACCAACCTTGCCATTAAAATTTCATTATCCGCAACCAAGGAATCGGCCTTTTTTTTCAGCTCTGTCAATTCAAGCTTAAGCTGCTTGTTTTCAAGTGCCTTCTGGCTGAAAAGGATATAAAATCCACCGGCGGCAAAAAAGCTCAGGGTCCCGATCACTAAAAAGACGTAGACAAACACCTTAAGATGTCCCGCCGATTTAATTTCCCCAAAATCATCTACAATCAAAAAACTTTTTTTTCTGTTTTTTTTATATGGAGACGGTTTTGACTGGGCTATTTCTTTTTCCAGTTCTCTCGAAATATCTTCCATAATCCACCTTTCCTAACAAGTTTAAGATGTTTTGTTCCCTTAGTTGAAAAAATGCTGGATTCATAATTTTGAAAAAAACGAATGTCACAGCGATCTTTCTTTTGGGTTATTTGAAAATCCGTTCCTGTCACCGTAATATATGTATTTTTCTTGAAAATTTGATTTTTCCGTTTAACCCAAGCCTTTTTCCCAAGCCCATCAGAAGAAAAATTATCGGCATAAAACCCGGAATAGGCATCCATATTTTTTGAGGACCAGGCGGCCAGCCATTTTTGAATAGTTTCCTTGGCAGAAGCCTCTTTGGGATTATACTTGATAAGTTTCTGGGCCCCCGCAATCAAGGAACCATCCATGGTTTGAGACTCCTTTGATTTTTTCTGGAACGTATCGCCAACAATTTTATACCCATTGACCGTTTCCAACATAAACAACTTACGCTTACCAATCAGGATTTTTTCTTTTCCAGAAGAAAGAATCAAATCAAACAATGCCACCACAACATCCTTGTGTGCATAGATACCGGCATTGGCCATTTTAACCGTAAGCGATACCTTGTCTTGATTGGATTTATCCCTTAACTCGCGCCAACTCTCCCACCAGGAGATATCCGGTACATATTCATCTGAATAAAAGGCAAGATATTCATGATAACTGCCGGCTTCAATTGAATGGCTCCAATCGGTCAAAATTTTTAGGACTTTCTTTTCCCGATCTGCCTGGACAGAAGGCTCTGTTTTTACAATTTTTTCGACAATGATCAAGGGGGTGGAATCTAAACGAATATATTCGGAAAGAGAAAGAATGTTTTCATTTTCAAGGGCAATACACCCATTGGAATCCATGGGTTTCAATACTTTATCCGTACCGTGTATCCAGATGGCAGACCCATCTTTTTTAAGACGCCGATCGTAAAAATTAGGATAATCAGAAGGAAACGCTTTTTCCCCGTATACCGGGGTAAGATAGCGATCTTCATATTCATCGAACAAGAAATAAACCCCTTCGGGTGTTTTTTTGTCTCCTGCCTTTTTCTTGGCCCCAACCACCTCTCCGGTTGAACAGGGGGCTGAAAAAACCAATTGAAGCGCCTTGTTTTTCAGAGAATAGACATAGAGCATCTGGGTTTGTTTTTCCACCAGAATGGCATTTTCCTTTTCCGGCAGGGTGATGATGGAATCTGGTAAGGTATTGCCAATAACAGGAACCGGGGACCATCCCCCTCCCCAAACAACCAGGACAGCAAAAAAAAATTTCAACAGTTTCATTTTCATTTATCGGGGGTTACCCTTCCTTCTTGGGCTGCCCGGATAGATCTGTCCGGGTCCTTAGGTTTACTTTAAGATGATGATAGGCTTTGTCAGATGCTTTTCTACCACTTGAGGTGCGAAGAACTAAGCCGATCTTTAATAAAAAAGGCTCCACAACATCCACAAGCGTATCCGCTTCTTCCTGCAGGGTGGCTGAAATGGCCTCAATCCCCACAGGGCCTCCTTTATAAAAATCTATAATGGTTTTCAGATAATTTCTGTCAAGATGGGTAAGGCCGAGTTCATCGATTCCCTCAAGGGAAAGCGCCGCACACACACTCGCTTGCGTCACTTTTCCATTTGATTTTACCTGGGAATAATCCCGGACACGTTTCAACAAACGATTGGCAATACGGGGAGTCCCCCTGGATCTTCTGGCAAGCTCAAGGGCAGCTCTGTCTGAAATTGGGGTATCCAGAATTTTGCCGGACCGTTTTATGATGACAACCAGATCATCAATGGAATAAAAATCAAGGGTTCGAAATATACCGAAACGGTCCCGTAAAGGAGCCGATAACAAGCCCACTCTCGTGGTGGCACCCACCAGAACAAACTGTTTAAGCCGATACCTGTGACTTCTGGCATGAATTCCCTTGTCAAAAATAAAATCCACGGCGAAATCCTCCATAGCAGGATAGAGGAACTCTTCTACCACCTTTGGAATCCTGTGAATTTCATCGATAAAAAGGATGTCTCCCTCGCCCATGTTTGTCAGGATACCCACCAGGTCTCCCCCCTTTTCCAAGGTTGGCCCGGAGGTGATGGTCAATTCTTTTCCCATTTCATTGGCAATAATATGACAAACGGTTGTCTTCCCTAACCCAGGAGGACCATGCAATAAAATATGATCCAGGGATTCGTTTCTCATTTTTGCGGCCTGTATCGCTATTTTCAGGGTTGCAACAGCCTCTTTCTGCCCCACATACTCCTCAAAACAGGTGGGGCGAAGGGATAAGATCTCTGTTTGCTGGTCTTCCCGGGTATCCTTGGAGGTCACCACCCCTTTTTTGTCCGA
>CAXHYW010000746.1:0-2645 GCA_964021475.1 uncultured Desulfobacteraceae bacterium
CTATCTGCTGATGAATTCGAAATCATGAAACAACATACGGTGATTGGTGGAAAGATGCTGGCTGATTCAAATACCCAGATGATTAATTTGGCGCACGAAATTGCCCTTTGCCATCACGAAAAATGGGATGGATCCGGTTATCCCGAAGGGCTGGCCGGAGATAAAATCCCCTTGAGCGGGAGGATTGTGGCAATTGCTGATGTTTATGATGCCTTGGTGCATAAACGGGTGTACAAGCCCCCAATCGAAGAAATAGCGGCGCTTAACATTATGAAAGAATATAGAGGACAGCACTTCGACCCAAACCTTTTTGATCTTTTCCTTGACTCACTTGATGAATTCAGGGAAATAGCCCTGTTCGATGGCTCTGAGGTGTTTCCCACCATTGCAGATTTCTAAATACCACGGGGTCTCAAGAAAAAAATAAATCGGGTTTCACGGTATTGCCATCGGTATGGGGCCATAAAAAAACATAATTTATGGGGTGTCCGCCAATTTAAATCTTAAGATTTTTTTTCGCAATCCCTCCCGGGTAATGCCAAGCAGAGCGGCCGCTTTTGTCTTATTCTCGCCGGTGCTTTTAAGGGCTTTCAAAATAACTTGGTGCTGTATTTCTTCCAGATTAAAGCTCGGCAGCTCCCCCATTGAAAAATCAATATCAGAAGGATCAGCCCCAGGATTTTCCGGATTAGCCCCAGAGTCTGGGGTGGCATAAAGAGAGCTTAATTTAGCGGATAAATCCCGGGGTTCAACCCGATCCGACAGGGTAAGGGCAGCAGCTCTCTCCATTTCATTGTTTAATTCCCGGACATTGCCCGGCCAGTCATGGGCAAGCAAACACTGCCTGGCGTCATTGGAGAGGGTGAGTGGGGAACGACCCAGGTCTGAACTATTTTTCATTAATAACTTTTCGGCCAGGATGAGAATATCCTCTCCCCGGTCCTTTAAAAGGGGCAGGGTAAGCTCCACAACATCTAACCTATAATACAGGTCCTCCCGAAACTTACCCTGTTTCACTGCCTGTTTAATATCGGCATTGGTGGCAGAGATAATTTTAACATCAATTTTTATGGGTTTTGTGGCACCCACCCGAACCACTTCCCGTTCTTCAAGAACCCGTAACAGCTTTGCCTGATTCACCAGGCTCATGTCCCCGATTTCATCTAAAAAGACAGTGCCGGTGTGGGCTTGTTCAAAAAGTCCCCTTCGCTGGAGAACACCCGTGGCAACTCCTTTTTCAATACCAAACATTTCGCTTTCAAATAACGCATCTGGAATAGCGGTGCAATTGATGGCCAGAAATGGATTTTCCGCCCGCAGGGAATTATAATGAATTATTTTGGCAAAAACTTCTTTGCCGGTTCCACTGGCCCCCAGGATCAGGGTGTTGATGGGATGCCGTGCAATGTTTAATGCCGTCTGTGTAACCGTTTGCATCTGTCTGCACTGGCCCACAAACATTGCAGGGCTGTATTTTTCCCTCAGAGAAACCACCAGGGATTTGTTTTGTTCGCCCAGTTTCCGGGTGGCAATCTTAAGCGCTTTGTTATTTTTTTCCAGGGCAGCAATGAGTTCTTTTTGTTTTAGCTCCCGTGTTTCCAGTTTTACCAGCATAAGGCCAAAGGATTCTGCAAGACTGGAAATCTTTTTGGAGGGGCTGCCCTGGTCTGTTAAGGCAAATAGCTGCTGAATGATCTGCTCTTTGTTCACCGGGGTTTCCGGTAGGTTTTTGTTTGAATCTGACTTGCCTTTATAATCGGGTGAAGGAGCAGTGTTTCCCGTTGTTTCAAAGGCAATAAAATGACAAAGTCGGGCAATCATCTCTAAAAGCTGTTCATCTGAATTCTCTTTAATCTTCATCTGCTCAATTTTCCTATGGTCAGTTATCATTGCGCCAATACGGTTGCGCCAATACGGTTGCACCAATGCGGTTGCACCACTGATAAATAACGGCTTGTTTTATTCTACTATATGGGCAACATAGCTTCCCCGGCCTGCCTTTTTCGCCTCATACATGGCAAGGTCTGCATTTTTTAACAACGCCCGGGGACTTGTTGTTGCCTGGTCCAGAAAACAGATGCCGATTGAGGAATCAATAAACACCTTGCCTGGGGTCAGGCTAAAGGGCTTTTTGATGGCCAGCAGTATCTTCTGGGCAATGGTATAGACCAGGGTTTTGTCCGCCTCCGGTAAAAGAACAACAAACTCGTCTCCACCCAGACGTGCGGTAAATCCGGCATCTCCGACAGCCGCCGTTATTCTTAATGCCACCTGGCCCAAAAGATCGTCTCCTGTCTCATGACCATATGTGTCATTAACGGGCTTGAATTTATCCAGATCAAGGAGAATCAATGCCAGGCTTGTGTTTTCTTTTTTGGAAATGTCAAACAGCTCCTCCAGGCGTTCATAGAGTAACCCACGGTTAGGCAGATGGGTCAATGGGTCATGTTTGGCAACATGAAGTTGCTGACTGGTTTTTTGGAGATCCTCATTTACAAATTCCAGATTGAGTTCCCGCCCTTCTTTTTGGATCATGAGCATGGCAATGTTTTCAGCAAACTCCCTGAGCCCTTCATCAATGTCCTGGCGCGCCGTATAGGCAAATAATTGTTGTCCGGCGGCCATCTGTGCCCCATAGGAGTTTG
>CAXHYW010000747.1:0-2642 GCA_964021475.1 uncultured Desulfobacteraceae bacterium
TATTGTCATTATTATCACATGGTTCCTTGCTGTGTCCTCCCATCGGAAAAAGAAAAATGAATTGATTTTGTTTCAGTTTCTTGAGGCAATACCAGTGGGTATCTTTGTGATGGATGCAAATACCGGTATACCGTACTATGCGAATCAAATGTCTAAAGAAATTCTTGGACAGGGGATCGTACCCCAGGACGGTATTGATAATTTGGACACGGTGTACAAAGCCTATATTGTCGGCACAAATCAGGAATATCCAATTGAAAAAATGCCCATCACCAAAGCCCTGTCTGGAAAAAGTATTAGCATCTCCGACATGGAGATCCATAGGATAGACGATAAGGTGCTACTGCACGTGACCGCCTCTCCTGTATTGAATGAAAATGGTTCTGTCGCCTACGCCATTGCCGCATTTGTTGACATCTCAGCTCAAATGAAAATGGAACTCGAATTGAACCATGTGCGAAAATTGGAGGCCGTGGGACAGTTAGCCGCTGGCATCGCTCATGAGATCAATACTCCAGCTCAATATATAGGAGATAATACTAATTTTCTAAAAGAGTCGTTCTCAGATTTGCTCAAAATGATAGAGGCTTACGAATCGTTCAGAATAGCAGAGGTGGAAGGATCTGTAACACCTAAAATGTTGGATCAGCTGGAAGAAAAAATTGATGACACTGATGTAAAATACTTGTTGGAAGAAATCCCCACAACCCTCGACCAATCGTTGGATGGCATCAAAAAGATATCTCAAATCGTCCATGCCATGAAGGCGTTCTCCCATCCCGGCAAAGAAGCAAAAGTGTATGCGGACATCAATAGCTGTTTAGAGTGTACCATCACTGTCTCGCGCGCCGAATGGAAGTATGTTGCTGATTTAAGGACAGACTTGGCACAAGGGTTGCCCATGATTCCATGTTACCCCAGTGAGCTTAATCAGGTTTTTCTAAATGTTATCATTAACGGAGCCCACGCTATTGACGAAAAACAAACCTCTGAGGGCAACACTCAAAAGGGCACTATCACTGTGTCAACCCTAACGGCCGAAAATCATCTGGAGATTAGAATACAAGATACCGGAACGGGCATTCCTGACCATATCAAAACCCAAATATTTGATCCATTTTTCACCACCAAAGAGATTGGTAAAGGCACTGGCCAAGGATTGGCTATTGCCAATTCTATCGTGGTAGACAAACACGGTGGAAAACTTTCCTTTGAATCCCAAGAGGGCTCGGGCACAACATTCATTATCCAATTACCATTGGAAGCAAAGGAGGCCACAACAGACTCTTAAGATGAAGTATCCAATGAATAATGCGGATTTTTTTCTTATGATTTTAATTTAGGGGTGGTAGACAAGGGCAAAATTGCTTTTGAAAAGAGAGAGATCTGTGGTCGAATAGGGAGATCTGTTTTTCTTGACATTGTTGCGCCATCGAATTAAAAGGACTCTGCTCGGGACAGATGATAATCAAACCAAGGGAGACCCCATATGTTGGAAAAAATAGATGTTTCAAAGGACTGCGGTCTGTATGGTATGGCGGTGGGAAGAAATATACAAGAAATTATTGCCACCACCCCTGAAACAAGAGCCATTTCAAACAACCCAAAAGTGATGGGGCTTGAGTATACCCACCTTCTCCAAAACGCCTGTACAAAGATTCTCCAACAGCTTGCCGCCAATAATTTAACCTGCCTGGAAGAAACACAAACCATAGTTTTTGATATTCTGAGGGGGGGACTGAACTTTGGCCTCAGACAAGCCCTTGGCAATGCCTTTGGCTGGAACCTTCACGGGTGCTCCTTTATCTCGGCCCAGAGAGCAAGGCAGGATGACTCTCCTGAGCAATGGCACATTGTTGAAACCGAGTATTCCAAGGTTTACATGCCCAAAACCGCCAGTATTGTTATCGGGGATGTTGTGGCAACGGGTAGCAGTCTCGAGCATGCCATGAAGGCGCTGGTGGCAGAGGCGGAAAAACAGGGAACCCATTTGAGGTCTGTTGTTTTCTTTACCTTTGGCGGTTCCAGGGCGGGTGAAATCCTTAGGAAGATGGATACCATGTGCCGGGATCGGTTTCCCGGTTATGAAAAGACCACCTTGGTTTATCTGGAAGGGTGTTTTACGGTTCCCGGGCTTGAAACAAACATTCGCATTAAGATAACCGGTACGGATCTGCTCCGCCTGAATGCGGTGATGGCACCGGAGTTTATCGCTTCCCAATACGAAGACCCCTGTTATCCCATCCAGCGGTGTGCTATCTATGACGCGGGTTCAAGAGCATTCTGGCCCCCGGAATATATAGAAGACCTCCATGGCTATTGGTCACAACTGAAAGAACTTGCAAGCCAGGGCGTCACCTATGAAGCCCTGCTCAAAGAAAGATTTCCCGAGCTTGATCCGGCTCCATTCGGGCCTGTTGATCTGGGCCGGGTTTGTGATGATCAGCTCGCCTGGATAAAAGGGATGCTATAAATATCTCATGAAAGTTGTTTTCTTGCCCGGAGTTTGGCGTCGATCAACTGACTGTGGCTTAGGTTAAGCAGGTTTGAAAGCTTGTGGGCAAAAGTGGTCCTCATGGGCTTCCAGGTGATCGTCCAGCAAAATGATGCGCCAGACAGATTCCATTATGTCGATCTTTTGC
>CAXHYW010000748.1:0-2632 GCA_964021475.1 uncultured Desulfobacteraceae bacterium
ATGTTCGATTGTGCCATGACAGCCTTTGTCCACATGGGGATAGAAGATCTGTCCCGGGTTATTGAAATAGGGGAGATCGTCGCCGCCATCGAACAGGTCCAGGAAGTTCATTATCTGGCCGGTGAGGACTGCCTCATGGCAAAAATGAAGATTTCCGGTAATCAGGAACTTGAAAGCATTTTAAGGACCCGAATCGCTCCCATCACTGCCATAAAAAGCACCAAAACATTTATTGCCCTTTCCACCTATAAAGAGAGTGCAAAAATCAAACTTCCGGACACTGTAGAATAATCCATACCGCCATAAAATAAGGAAAAACACAATGCCAATGTCACCTGAATTTAAAAATAGATTATCCCCCATCCTGGATAAAATCGTTCATACATTTGGAACCCCTTTCCATATTTATGACGAAACAGGTATAAACCAAACCTGCGAAACGCTCAATTCTTCCTTCGAAAAGATAAAAGGCTTCAAGGAATACTTTGCCGTCAAGGCACTGCCCAACCCAACGATCATGACCCTGTTAAAAACAAAAGGATTTGGATTTGACTGTAGTTCCATCCCAGAACTAACCCTTTCCCGGAACATCGGCAGCAAGGGTGAGGACATCATGTTCACCTCCAACAACACAAGTGTTCACCAATTTGAGACAGCGATGGACCAAGGCGGAGCCATCCTCAACCTGGATGATATCTCCTTGATTTCCAAATTACCTCAAATCCCGGAACTCATTTGTTTCCGGTATAACCCAGGCGCCAAGCGAACCGGCAATAAAATCATTGGCAATCCCCTGGAGGCCAAATACGGGGTCACCCATGCCCAGGTTCTTGACGCCTATAAACATTCCATGGACCTGGGGGTCAAACGATTCGGCATTCATACCATGCTGGCATCCAATGAATTGAATTATACCTATATGCTGGAAACCGCAGATATGCTCCTTGCCATCATAAAGGAGATCCATGAAACGCTTGGCATCCAATTTGAGTTCATCAACATCGGGGGAGGCCTTGGTATTCCTTACACCCCGGATACCCCCAATTTTGATTTGTCTGCCATGGCAGCAGGGGTTACCCGTTCCTTTGAGGCATTTGAAAAACAAAATGGATGGGTCCCCAAACTCTATATGGAAAGCGGCCGTTACATCACCGGGCCCCATGGGGCCCTGGTGACCTCGGTGATCAATCACAAAGAGACTTATCGAAATTATGTGGGGGTGGATGCCTCCATGTCAGCCCTCATGCGTCCAGGCATGTATGAAGCCTATCACCATATCCATATTCACGGCAAAGAAGATGCGACTCCTTTAAGGAAAGTGGATGTGGTCGGTGCCCTGTGCGAAAATAATGATAAGTTTGCCATTCAAAGGGATCTGCCAACAACGGCCGAAGGCGATATCCTGGTCATCCATGATACCGGTGCCCATGGACATGCCATGGGATTTAATTACAATGGCCATTTACGTCCAAAGGAACTATTGCTGAAAAAAGATGGCAGCGTTGAACTGATCCGGCGGGCCGAAACCATGGAAGACTATTTTACCACCCTGAACTTTGAACCAAAAACAATGGCAGCGGGATAATAATCGCCCGGTGTTATCCTAGGCCTTATCCCCCTTGGATAACACCGGACTATTTTACCCTGGGGTTCACCATGGGGAAAAATGAACAGGCTAGGACAACTCCCCCAATTTTTTATCCACAAAGGCCCTGGCCTTTTCCAGATCCTCTCCCCGGCAAGCAGCCTTGGCCAATGAGTAGGAAAGCGCCCGTTCCCGGTCTTTGGCAACGAGGGCACACCACATCATCCCAGACAGGGCACCCAGTCCGTCGGGATTCAGATCAAGGGCGATTGCAAAGGCTTTTTCCGCCAAAAGATATTCCCCGTTTTTATACAGGGCCCACCCCTTAAGGTCCTGGATAAGATAGGAATCTATGCAGACCCCCACCGCCCTGTCAAACCATGTGAGATCAATTAAATTTGGGTCGGTCCCCTCCCCCTGGATATAGGTCAGGTAAAGGGTTTCAAGACCACGCCCAAGAAAATCCAGCCCCTGGCAGGAAATGCGCTCCGGCCACATGACTTTTTCAATACCGATAAAGGTAAGGCCACACCCCTCAATCCATTGGAAGAAAGCGGTTCGCGCCCCCAAAAGGCCATCCGTCAATGTCACCTGCAGATCAATTTTAGATGCCCCCCTCCCTTCTTGTGTGTCATGGAACACCAAAGAAAGAAAAAGTATTTCCCCTGCCTGCCGGTAACACCCCTCAAGCCAATACCGAACCTTTTGCTGCTCCCCAAGTTCCTGGATATCAAAAAACCCCTTGTGATTCCGACAATAATCCTTGAACAAGCCAGGCTTCGGAAATATTTTTTTCACCCGCCATCCAAACCAGCACTCGGTAAGCCCGCCATGGACCCCCAGCAAATTGCCTAGAAAAAAATGAATCCCCAGCCCAACCCCGTCAAAGAGTTGCCCAACAGCCGGTTGAAATGGCATTACAATCATTTTGGGACGGCCAACACCAGGAGTATTCTTTTTATCTAAGGTCATGATGATTTTTTTCCTATTTTTTAGGCGATTTCCTTGAAAAGGTGCACACCCACTTTGTTTTAACACTTTGTTTTA
>CAXHYW010000749.1:0-2631 GCA_964021475.1 uncultured Desulfobacteraceae bacterium
CGGCAACTGCTGTTTTATCAAACTTAGACAAAGCTGCAAACCCCGCCTGCATAACGGTCTCATATCCATTGAACGTCCCCGAGTGATATAGAGGGGTATCTGTCTGCTCATGGCAATAGATATTCATGTATTCGGCCTTCCCGCCGAAAACCCCAATGGGCAGTCCCCCACCCACCACCTTCCCAACACAGGTAAGATCCGGCATGACATCATATAATTTTTGACAGCCACCGGTGTCCACCCGATAGGAAAAAATCTCATCAAATATCAGCAACACCTTGTGATCAGAGGTTATCCTTCGCGCCCTCTCAAGAAACCCAGGTTCCGGCAAGACCACCCCCCCTGCCCCCAAAAAGGGTTCCATGATGACCGCAGCAAGCGTATCGGCATTCTCCCGAACCGCTCGTTCAAGCGCATCCCCATCATTAAAGGGCACTTCCAGCATATCCTGGGTCATGCCCGAAGGGATGCCTGCCGTGATCACATTTTTTTTGGTGGAGGCGGCCACACTATCATGGGTGCCATGGAAGCCTCCGGTCATTTTCAGAATCTTGTCCCGGCCTGTAATTGCCCTGGCAGTCCTCATGGCAAACAAAGTCGCCTCTGTTCCAGAATTGACAAACCTTACTCTTTCAAAGCCCGGCACCCTCTCACAGAGCAGCTTTGCCAGGGCATACTGGCCGTCGGTGGGAGTGGAGTACTGGGACCCTTTTTCAATCCCCTCCCGAACCGCCCGGGCCACATCCGGATCTCCATGCCCATGAACAAGCGCTCCATAGGCATTGGTAACATCCAAAAGCTTATGACCTTCATGGGTAAAAACATAGGCCCCTTTTCCATGGGAAATATGAAGGGGATAGGGTTTAAAATAACTTAAACTTCTGGTGGCCCCCCCGGGGATATACTTGATGAGACGCTCATGCCGGGAACGGGACATGGGAAATTTGTCCCGATAGGCATCAACGATTTTTTTCTCAATCTGATCTGATATCTGGCTTGATGTTTGACTTGACCCTTGAGTAATCCCCATGGTGATCCCCCTATTATTCCTTGGTGTGAACGATCAGAAGTTCGCCAACCTCCGCCTCAACCCGTTTCACAAATTCTCCAGACTCGATCCTGGCTTTGAGTTCTTCCAGATGATCAATATAAACCATGTCATAATCCAGATAAGGAAGGGTTTCACGAACTGCTTCATGCATAATTTTTCCAGCCGGGCTCAATTTTTCAATTCCCCGAAGATCGGCTGCCTGAGCTGCACACATCAATTCAAAGGCCAGAATATGGTTGGTATTCTCAACAATTTTTCTTGTCTTTCTTCCGGCAATCAGACCAAAGCTGACAATATCCTGAAAGTCTGCTGTTGATGTGATGGACTGGATGGAAGCGGGTATTGCAAGGGTTCTATTCTCAGCGACTAGTGATGTTGTCATGAACTGACCGCCCATGAGGCCCATGCGGACACCGGTGTCTTCTTTGCACAGAAATGGTGGCAAACCGGTACTGTGAGCTTCATCCATGAATCGGTCAATTCTTCTGTCACTGACAACACCCAGATTAATCATGGCAATGCCGAGGCAATCCATGACAAAGGAGATGGGCTGGCCATGGAAATGCCCGTTATGGATAAAGGTATCAAACTCTGTAAATATCAATGGATTATCATTACTGGAATTGAGTTCCCTTAAAAGCACTTCACGGGCGTGCTGAACCGCCTCTTTAGTCGGCCCTACATACTGGGGTGTACACCTTATTGAGTAAGCATCTTCAACGGGAATATCCGCCACAGACACCCCTTTATGTTCTTTCAGGGTTGTCTGGAGTTTCAAAGACAATTCCTGTTCATCAATGGCCAGGTTACTGCCGGCTAAAAGCTTGGTCAGATTCATAGCCGTCGCATACTGGCCCGGGTGATATTTTTGTTCATGAACTCTAACATCAAAAGGATTATATCTTCCCATAAGGGTTTCAATGGCAAAAGCCGCGATAATATCAGAATTTTTCAATGTGTTGGTTGCTTCGGAGATGACGGTGCACCCAAGGCCGACCATGCCTGAGGTTCCATTGATCAGGGACAAGCCTTCCTTGGCATTCAGATACATGAGTTCTACGCCGGCAGCGTCCATCGCTTCTTTACCCGGCATGACTTTACCGTTAAATTTGGCTTTCCATTCTCCAAAGGCAACACTTGCGATACATCCCAATGGCCCCAGGTCCCCGCTGGTGCCCAGGGACCCTTTTCTGGGTACCAGGGGAAAGACATGCTTGTTAATCATGTCCAAATAAATTTTAAGATTTTTTTCCTTGATGCCGGAATAACCGCGACAAAGGGAATTGGCCCGGGCGATCATAAATTTTCTCACAAGGGTATCTTCAAAGGGTTTGCCCACCTGGGTGGTAACACTTCTGACCAGGTTTTTCTGGAAATCATTATCCCTCTCTCTAGGCAAAAGATAGTCGACCAACCCGCCGCAACTTGTATTTACGCCGTAAATGCATCGTTCTTCACTGGCCCATTTTTCAACAAGATCCCTGCAATCCCGAATCTTTGGCCAGTTTTTTTCATCAACTTCAACCTTGATGGACAGATCAGTCCCTGCTGTCATCAATTCCTCAATAGTCAATGAATAC
>CAXHYW010000750.1:0-2620 GCA_964021475.1 uncultured Desulfobacteraceae bacterium
GATGAGATTGGAGGAGATGAAAAGGCAGACGGGTATTCCATGACCCAGCTCATTGAAACATCCCTGATTTCAGGACATTTTGTTAATGCAACCCATACGGCATACCTGGATATTTTCTCCTGCAAGTTTTATGAACCCCGGGATGTGGCCCAGTTTGCCATGTCATTTTTCAAGGGGGGACACTACAAAATGCAAATAGCCCTGCGTCAATAATTTAAGGGGGCTTTTACCCGGCACTAGGACACCCCTATCCAGGTAAACAGCAACAAAAAATGATATATGAAAAATCTAAACAAAATTAAAAATGGCTGGTTTTCGGAAATTTGTCCCGGGTGGTCCGGGGTTGCCCTCTCCTTTGAAATTATGGAAACCCTTTACAGCCAAAAAAGTCGTTTCCAGCAAATTGATCTGTACCAGACAAGGCATCATGGCAGGATGTTGGTGTTGGACGGTATTATCCAGCTTACCCAGTTTGATGAATTCGCCTACCAGGAAATGCTGGCCCATGTTCCCTTGTTCGCCCATCCGGACCCGAAGGATATTCTGCTTATTGGCGGAGGGGATGGGGGGATTCTAAGGGAAATCGACCGCCATGATCGGGTGGAAAAAATTGATTTTTGTGAAATAGATGAAACCGTCATTGCGGTCTCAAAAGAGTTTTTACCCGGGCTTGCCTGCGGATTTAATGATCCCAGGGTAAATGTTCATATCGGGGATGGCAATGCCTTTGTGAAAGATAAAAAAACGGCCTATGATGTGATTATCGTGGATTCATCAGACCCAATAGGTCCTGGTGAGACGCTGTATAATAAAGCCTTCTATAAAAGCCTTAAAAATGCACTCAAACCCGGTGGCATTATTGCGACCCAGGGGGAATCTATCTTCATGCATCAGGAATGGGTTTCCACCTTGGCCAGGATAACCCGGGAATTATTTCCAGTCCAGGCCTATGCCAATATTCAAGTGCCCACATACCCTGGTGGAAACATTGGCATTTGTATGGGCTCTTTGGGGCCAACGCTTACCACACCGGCCCGTCAGATTTCCCACGAAATGCAGGACCAACTTAAATATTATACCCCGCAAATACACGAAGCTGCTTTTGTCCTGCCTTATTTTGCGGAAAAGCTGTTCAAAGAGGCGTGATTGAAATGGATGACCCCCTGGAAATAAAATTGATTAAAATCGCTTGCCTGGATGATCTTCTTGCCTTGTATATCGATGCGGGATGGCTGCCCAAAAATTATGGGGAATCCACTGACTTCCTAGAGCATATTGTGACCGACTCCGCTCTTTTTGCCGGTGCGTTTTTAAATAAAAGGATGATCGGCATGGGAAGAGCCCTTTCCGATATGGCAAGTGATGCTTATATTCAGGACGTTGCTGTTTTAAATGAATTTCAGGGCAGGGGGATTGGAAAAAAAATCATCCAAACACTGATCACCGAGTTGCAAAAAAACGGTGTGGACTGGATCGGTCTGATAGCGCAACCCGGAACCAGCGGTTTCTATGAAAACTTAGGGTTCCAGGTGCTTGAGGGACATGTCCCCTTAAAATTAAAGGACAACAAATAATGCAAGCCAGATGTGAGAAAGTCGCGTGTGAACCAGAGCAATATATAACCTTTCCGACGCCATGCCGTTTTAAGCTTGCGGATCAGGAATTGATTCGATCCTATATCGATCGATTCAATCCTGAGTCCTGTGAATTTAATTTTTCAAATCTTTTTTGTTGGCAGGAAGTCTATGACTATTCATGGTTCACTTTCAAGGGAAGACTGGTAATTTATGACGGGGTCAATAAATGTGGGTTCATGCCATTGGGAGAGACGCTTTTGCCCGATGAACTGCAAGAGTTGTCACACCAATTGGTTTTTATGGGTTTTGAACCGGATATCAGTATTTTCCCAAAAGAATTTGTGGTGGCTCATCCGGGTCTTGAGCAGTTCTATACCATCCGGGAAGAACGGGATCATGCCGAATATATTTACCAGGTTGACAAGCTGGTTGATCTGACAGGGGTCAAACTCCATAAAAAAAGAAATCTGATTTCTCAGTTCAAACGGAAAAACCAGGAGTATTCGGTAACCCCCTTGAAAAGTCAAGATCCTAGCACCATCCTGGACTTTGCCAGACAATGGCTGGAAGCCGGAAATAATCGATCCAAGGATCTGAACGACGAACTTACGGCCATGGAAAAAGCCTTTGATCATTTTGATAGTCTGGGATTTGAAGGAATTGGGCTATGGGTAAAAGACAGTCTGGTGGCCTTTTCTGTTTTCAGCCGTTTGAATCATGATACCTATAATGTTCAGTTTGAAAAATCCGATATGGCGTTTAAAGGGGCGGCCCAGGTCATCAACCAGGAAACCGCCAGATATCTACAAAACAAGTGTCGCTATATTAACCGGGAGCAGGATCTGGGTATCAAGGGGTTGCGCCAGGCAAAGCTTTCCTATGATCCGGAGCGCCTAATTGTTCCCCATACCCTGATATTTAAAGATAGAAACCATTCCATCAGATCCATCCGGTAGGGGGGGGGGATATTTTGTTTTCAACCATTCTTTTTTAACGGGACGGGTGAAGATCCTAGGGCGTTGTTGGGTAAATGACCTGACCCC
>CAXHYW010000751.1:0-2618 GCA_964021475.1 uncultured Desulfobacteraceae bacterium
GGTCTGCCGCATAATTGTCCGCTTCTGAGATGAGCTGGCGACGCTTTTTCTCTTCAGTGGCCTCCACCAGTTTGTCACCGAACCTTGTTTCGTTAAGGACAAAACTGACCACCTCAATCCCGTATTTTTTTTCCAGGGTGGGGCCGTTTTTATTGATGGGCCGGTCCTTTAAGGCTTCAAAAATCGCTTCTTTAATGGTTTCCCTGTCGCTGATCAGTTTGTTGACCTTCTCCCCCTGGAGGATATCCTTGGAAATACCGTCAAAATCTCCCTGGAGCAAAATCTCAGCAGAAAGGTTTTCAATTCCCCATGTCTTCAGGTCTGTAATTTTAAAGGTCATCAGCGCTGAGGTCCACAGGGCGACGTTTTCTTCGGAGATGATTTTTATGGGGGCAGAAGACCCGCCTAGGTACATATTCTGATTCATCAAGGGGACTTCTTTTTCAAGCTTTGTAAAAAAGGGAAGGCGATAATGCCAGCCCACCTCGGTGACGGCCTGTCTTGTCCCTCCGAACTGCTCAAGGATGACCGCATAATTAAGTTTTACTTTGTAAATAACATGGGTGGAATAGACAATGGCTGCCAATGAGTAAAACAAGGCAATGATGCCTAAAATAAAGGCGGTCCTTCTGGCCATAGTGATGACGCGTGCCCGCTGGAGAAAAACTTCTGAAGCCTGATCCTTCATACCTGCTCCTTTCCCTTGAATAAATGACCGGGGTCTGTAAAGCGATTTGTATTAAAAACAAAAAAATGTCTTAAAAACATAGATGGATTCAAACAGATGGATTCAACAGGAATATGGACGAATTGTAGGTGGAATTCAGTATTTAAAAGGAGTATACATGAACCAGGGCGGCTAGTCAAAAAGTTTTTATTCTATCGGGTCCTGTTTGGTGCGGGACGACAGTCTCCGAAAAGAATGGAGACTGTCGTTCAAATCCGGGATTTCAGGGATAAAATCAGTTAAGGATTTATGTTGGCGAGGGATGTTTCTATCCCTTGTTGTGTTTGTAGTAGGGCACCGCTTCCGGGGCCAGAGGGGTATTCCCTAAAATCAGGTCTGCCGCTTTTTCAGCAATCATCATCACCGGCGAGTAAATATTGCCGTTGGTGATATAGGGCATCACAGACGCATCCACCACATACAACCCTTCTGTGCCGTGCACTTTCATGGTGTTTGGATCTACCACAGCGGTTTCATCTGTTCCCATTTTGCAGGTGCATGAGGGGTGCAGGGCGGTTTCTCCGTCCTTTGCCACCCAGTCAAGGATCTCCTGGTCGGTTTCAACATCGGGACCCGGGGAGGTTTCCCCTTTGTTGAACTCATCAAAGGAGGGTTGCTTCATAATATTCCGGGCCAAACGGATGGCCTCCACCCACTCTTTTTTGTCCTGGTCTGTTGACAGGTAGTTAAAGTGAAGGGCCGGATGCTGGAAGGGATCCTTGGACTTGATTTTTACCTGGCCTCTTGCGTCGGAATACATGGGGCCAATGTGGACCTGGTAGCCGTGATCGGTATTGGGAGAAGATCCGTCATACCGGATGGCCAGGGGCAAAAAGTGAAACTGAATGTTGGGATAGGGCACATCCGGGTTGCTTCGGACAAATCCGCCAGCTTCAAAGTGGTTGGTGGCGGCAGCCCCTTTTTTATGGAAGAGCCACTGGTATCCGATATAGGGTTTGTTGTACCACTTTAAGGCCGGGGCCATGGATACAGGTTTTTTGCATCCGTGCTGAACGTAGACTTCCAGATGATCTTGCATATTTTGTCCCACCCCGGGCAGGTCGTGGACCACGGGGATATCCAGGGCTGACAAGTGGTTGGCATCCCCGATCCCGGACAGCTGCAACAGCTGGGGGGTGTTGATGGCGCCGGCGCAGCAGATGATGTGTTTGCCGTGCACGGTGATGCGTTTTTTCCCCTGGGCATAGGTGACACCGGTGGCCCGCTTGCCGTCAAAATGAATCTGGGTGGTCAGGGCCCGCATGATCAATGTCAGGTTTTTACGGTGCTTGACCGGGTGGTAATAAGCCCTTGCCGCACTCCAACGTTTTCCTTTTTTTATATTCCGGTCAAAAGGAGAGAATCCTTCCTGTTGGTGACCGTTTACATCATCGGTTAGGGGATAACCCGCCTCCTGAACTGATTTGAAAAACGCCTGGAACAGCGGGTTGGTGCAGGGACCTACTTCAAGATTCAGCGGCCCCTTTCTCCCGTGGTATTGATTCTCCGGGGCGATTCTGTTTTCAGCCTTTTTAAAATAAGGAAGGCAGTGGGAAAAATCCCAATTTTCCATTCCCTTGTCCTTTGCCCATTTTTCATAATCCATGGGGTTGCCCCGGATATAAATCATGCCGTTGATGCTGCTGGAGCCGCCAAGCACCTTTCCCCTGCCGTGGAAAACCCGCCGGTTGTTCATATGGGGTTCAGGTTCGGATTCATAGCACCAGTCGTATAGTTTGTTGCCCAGGGGCACGGCAAGGCCAGCAGGCATGTGAATAAACAAATCCCAGATATAGTCCGGACGTCCGGCGTCCAGCATTAAAACATTATTGTTCTTATCCGCACTCAGGCGGTTGGCCATGGCGCAGCCAGCTGAGCCCCCGCCCACGAT
>CAXHYW010000752.1:0-2616 GCA_964021475.1 uncultured Desulfobacteraceae bacterium
TAAAAAGACTCTCGATTTTTTTAAAAAAAGGGAGGTTCCCGGTCAGGCACTATTTATATTAAAGGCCTCAAGCAATTAAAAAATGAAGGTGAACTCATCTTCCCGGGTATGACGTCAAAATATGAAACCAGATCTGAATTTAACCGTCTTATCAAAACAATAGGAAAGAAAAAATGGTCCGGCTATGCAAAAGCTACATTTTCCGGCCCCCAAAAAGTTCTTGAGTATTTGGGTCGATACACCCACAGAGTCGCAATCTCAAGCTATCGTATTAAAGCTGTTGAGAATGGAAAAGTGACTTTTACCTGGAAAGATAGATCCGATAACAACACCACCAAAGAAATGACACTTAAAGCAGAAGAGTTTATTCGCAGATTTCTGCTCCATGTTTTACCCAAAGGATTTAGAAAAATTCGGTACTTTGGATTTCTTTCACCCAGATACAAATCTGCAAATATAAAAATCATCAGAAAGTTGATGAATGAGGACCCTGATGGCTACGCACTTCCCATTGATGAATCAGTTGAGGATATGATGTTGAGGCTTACCGGTAAAGATATCAGGAAATGTCCCAAATGCAGCAAAGGACGAATGGTGCAATTATATGAACTTTTACCCGAGTATTTTAAATACATCGTTCCAAACGAAAAAAAGGAGTTCTGCAATACGTCTTGATGCCCATTTTTATACCAAAAAATTATAAGATAAACCAATGGCAGCAGACCATACAGGATTGGTATGTCAAAATTTCAGCCATATTCTGGTACCCTTTTATATTTATGATTGAAATGTACTATGATTGCAAATAAAGACGATTTATTTAGATTTTCTTACAAAAATTATTCAGATTTTTCTTTACACCACCACAAAGCCAACGATATAAAACCCATAGTAAAAAATGATGTTTCGGCTGGCGACCCTCGGCATTGTTCAACAACATTTTATCAATAATCCCGCCCGCCGGAATGACCTGTTCTGCATTTTTGATGTTAGGCCAAGAACTGCCTTTGTTCGATTTATGTAATGCGGGACTATTGATAAAACGCTATTAGTTCTTAAAGTCATTTTAAAAAATTTTTAATGACTTTTACCAATATTAACTTAGGTACTATTTTAAAGCCTTATAAATCCTTTTGAGCTAACTGCGGGGTTGGGGGTTCACTACAGATTTAATCGATAAACATGGAAGAATAAAGATTGGCAGAAAAATTGATAAGTTTAAATGTTGATAAAAAAATTAAAATGAAGAAGCATGCTCCACATCCAGTGCTTAAAACTTATATTCAGTGCTACTGGACATTGAATTGTTGTAATATTGATAATTTTGAAGAAGACTATCCCATTTCATTGGATGCTGGTCTGGATATGGTTTTCAATTTATCTGATCCTGTTAAATGCGGTATTGATGATTTTTCACCGGTTACGATTGATAAAGATTTTATAATCGGCTCATTGGCCAGATCTCTACATATAAACTCCTCTGAAGCGATATCTCTTTTTGCTGTTAGATTTACTTCTGAAGGGCTATACCCGTTTTTTTCCATGCCCCCTGCGGATCTATCGAATTTCTGTGTTGAGATTGAAGAGTTGTGGGAACTAAATGGTCTGGGTTTACCAACATCCATTCATAAAGCAAAACCATCACCTGAAAGTCTTATACAATCTTTTGAAGAATTCTTTTTAAACCGGATAAAAGAATTTAGAAAACACAGCCTGAATGTCGAAAAAGCAGTCAATATGATTCGATCACACAATGGTCTAATTTCAGTGGAAGCCTTGGCGAGTAGCTTACAGATCAGCAGTCGGCATCTGGAACGTAAATTTATGGAGCGCATAGGAATTCCCCCCAAGCAGCTTTGTAGGATCTTTCGGATCAAAAATGTATTGAATGATTTTAAGATTTCCCAATGTGATTTTGTCTCCATAGCAATGCAAAGCGGATATTTTGACCAATCCCATTTTATCCATGAATTCAAATATTTTACAGGGTACAGCCCTGGAATTTATTTAAAACAAAAAAAATCTTTTTAGGTGAAACCGTACATTTTAAACACCTAATGTCGGATTTTTACAATACAAGGATGCTTTATCTTTCTTATTATCACGCCTGAAAATCAGAGTCAGAATACAATAATAATGTGAGAATAAGGAGAGACAATTATGCTGGAACCAAAGCAGCCGGACACTCTAAAAGAAAAGACAAGTATTGCAATAAACAACCTTATGAAGGGTCATTCCTGCTCGGAAGCGGTATTACTGACCTATAGTTCTCAGCTCGGGCTTCAGCCCGAATCGGCATTTAAAATTGCCAGTGGTTTTGGCGGTGGCATGGGTTGGATGGGAGAAACATGCGGGGCAGTAACAGCCGCATACATGGTGATTGGCCTCAAGTATGGAGCAACCAACGTTAAAGACAGTTATTCAAGAGAATTGACAAATGAATCTGTTGCCAGGTTTGCAGACCTTTTCAAAGAGAGAAATGGGTCTACCCTTTGCAAAGATTTGATCGGTGAAATTGATATGACTTCAATAGATGGTCGAAAACAGATTCGGGAAAAAGGTCGGGTTAGATCGGAAGAGCGTCGTGTAGGGAAAGAGTGTGCCTCTATGTGTAGA
>CAXHYW010000753.1:0-2612 GCA_964021475.1 uncultured Desulfobacteraceae bacterium
TGCCTCAAGGTCAAAAAGGGTGTGCAGGGAATCCCCCAGGAGAATATAATAGATATTGCGCCGTTTGGCCATGCTCATCTGCATCATAAAGGCATGAAAATCCTGTTCTTCAAGGGACTTGCCATCATACTCACAAAAAAAGGCCACCACAGAATACTCCTTGAAGCGCATGCTGTTAATGGCCTGGTCAATATCCTCTGGAATATAAATCTGATACTGATTTTCCCCAAGGCCCTGGCTCACCTTTTCCCGGATGGCAAGTTCCGAAATTATTACCATTGCCGTGGGCACATCATCCAGCACATCGGATTCCGTGGCCTCTCCTGACTTAAGCCAGGAAATATCCGGGGCCTGGGGAGGAAGGACCGACACATTGACAGCGCCTTTTTTTTCAGGTTCTTTTTCTTCCGGTTCTTTGGAGCCGGGCACATTCCCCTCTTTGTTGAGTTCTATGGAAATTTTACACTTGGGACAGGCAAACTTAAGTGTTCGCCCGGGCCCGAGTGCGCCAAGGGCCTGGGACAATTTTTGACTGTGGGCTTCTGAAAATCGCAGCATGGTGCTGCAATGGGGGCATTGAGAAATCATGACTTTTCCTTATGGTTTAGGAGACTCATCCGTTGTTCCACCTGATTTTTCATCTGATATATCTTCCGGTTCCTGGGTTTTCCAGTCAATGGACAACCCTTCAATGGCCGAGGTTTTTTCCCCTTTTTCCCGCTTTAAAATATCCAACCCCTGGGACAGCACATTTCGATGGGAACAATAGGCAAAGGCGGTCTCCTCTGAAATTTTATCCTCCTGGAACAAGTCCAGGATATGCTGGTCAAAAGTCTGCATACCAAAGGCCTTTGAGTTGTTGATCACGTCATTGATGGTCTTGCCTTCGGATTCACCATTGAGGACAATATCATTGATCCTCAGATTCATCCCCAGAATCTCCAATGCCGCAATCCTGCCCCCGCCGTTTTTAGGCAGTAGCCGCTGGCAAACAATATACCGGATGGTATCCGCCAGACGATGGCGAATTTGGGGTTGTTCTTCCTGGTCAAACATACCCAGGATTCGATTAATGGTCTGACCGGCATCCACGGTGTGGAGGGTACTGACCACCAGGTGGCCCGTTTCCGCAGCAGCCAACCCGATTTCCATGGTTTCCCTGTCCCGCATCTCCCCCACCAGTATCACCTTGGGGGCCTGGCGAAGGGCAGCCCTGAGGCCTGTGGGAAAACTATCAAAATCATTGCCCAGCTCCCTTTGGTTAAAGGTGGCCTTTTTATGGGGATGGACAAACTCCACCGGATCTTCCAGGGTGACCACATGGATGGATTTTTCCTCGTTGATCTGATTGAGCAGCGCCGCCAGAGTCGTGGATTTCCCGGACCCCGTGGACCCTGTGACAAGGATGAGTCCGTTTTTCTCCTCCCCCATTTTATGAAAAATTGGGGGCAGTCCCAATTTTTCGATGCTGGGGATGGTGGTTTCCAGTTTTCGTAAAATCGTGGTCAAGTGGTTTTTCTGTTTAAAAATATTCACCCGGAACCTAGCCTTGTTGCCGAGCCAATAGGACATATCACAGGACCCGGTTGTCACAAGGTCTTCCAGAAGCCTGGGATCCCCGCCAATAAGATTCAAGGCAAACACCTCTGCCTGGAAAGGGGTCAGCTCCTTAAAGGGCGGCGCAACAGGCACATTGACAAGCTGCCCCGAAGACTCCACCTGGAGATGCTTTCCCACGGTCACATTCAGATCGGATACGTTGCCGAAGGTCTCCAGCATACAGGTAATCCAATAATCAATTTCAGGCTGTTTCATGGTCTGTTTCCTTAATTTTCTGAGAAATCAGGTCATTTCAAATCCCTAAACCAAGGCCAGTAAAGAATTTTCCCCCACCGGTCCGTGGAAAGGGTTATTTTTTTTGTTTAAGAACTTTTGGAATAAAAAAATTTACCATAGAAGCGAAATCAGTACAAGACTTAAGTATTAACTATTTGACGACAAATCCCCTTTAATGATTAGCCCGGTAAAAGCGCATTGCCGCATGACCTCATACCCCATGATCGCCACAGTATTGGCAAGGTTTAAGGATCGGGCATTGGCTGTCATGGGGATTCTGACGCAGGTATCTTGGTTTTCCAGGAGCAACGCTTGGGGAAGCCCCACAGACTCCTTGCCAAAAACCAAATAGACCGTTGTTTCATAGGCGAACTGATCACATCGGTGGGTCGCTTTTCTTGAAAGAAACACTTTTTGTCCCCGGGGATTTTTTTCAAGAAAATCTGTATAATCCCTATAATATGCCACATCCAGTTCTTTCCAATAATCCATGCCGGCACGCTTTAGATATTTATCTTCAATGGAGAATCCCAAGGGTTCCACCAGATGCAGCTTAGCACCCATGGCCATACAGATTCTGCCGATATTTCCCGTATTCTGGGGTATTTCCGGTTCCAATAATACAATATTCAAGTTCTTCATTCATCCACCTTAATTTTTAAAAAAATGGATTATAGCAGATCTGGCAAAAAAAGGCTTGGGTTACAATTTCAACCACGACCTGGCAGACCAATAGTGCAAGCATGTGTAGCTGTTAGCCCTCCCTAACACTGAGC
>CAXHYW010000754.1:0-2609 GCA_964021475.1 uncultured Desulfobacteraceae bacterium
GTACATTCTTTGTTCTATGCTCTTCAATATACTGATATAGTTCAGTGAAATCCTCTTCCCATAATGGCACAGGTGAATATTGAAAAATATTCTGGTATCGTTTGTTCGATAAATGCAGTTCTTTTTCAGCCTGTTTTTGTTCGGTTATATCAATTGCAACGCTTATTGTTCCGCCAATATTTCCCTTATTGTCAAGCTTGGGATAGATTGTAAACAACGCAGGGAAACGTTCTCCGGATTTTCTTATCAAAGTTATCTCTCCGGAATATTTGATGTCATTTTTAGACAAGCCTGCTTGCATCATTGGAAATCCTGCAACAATTCTGGGTGGATACAACAACGCAGCTTTTTTACCTACTGTCTCATCTCGTGTATATCCAAAGATTTTTTCTGCCCCGGGACTAATATCTAATATTGTTGTATTTTCCCCGGCAAGGTCTGTTATAATAAATGCAACATTCTCAGCGGTATTAAATATTGATTTCAAATAGTCTTCTCTCTCCTGTAAGGAGCTTTGTATCTTTTTGATTTTATCAGCGTCACTTTTAATATTATCGATCATGGCATTGATTGAATGGACAAGTTGCCCTAACTCATCGGGCTCGACTATTTTACTGAATTTTTGATTTAGAATCAGTTTTTTACAAAGTTTGTCTAAATTTAGGGTACGGGTAAAATTTGATATACTGATCAAATGACGGACAACCATATGGTTAATGATCATCAAAAAAAGTATTGAAGCAAAAAATGTCTTGACCGTATTTGAAAGTAAAATTACGAACGCCTTTTCCAAGAGCCGATGATAAATTCCCTCAAGGCTTGCAAAAACCTTAAGAATGCCAACAGAAATCACTTTTCCTGAGGGAGTAGTAAAGTTCAGTGGGAAAACTTTAGTCACATCCCTACTCACCGTCGAATTTCCCACAGATTTGAATAAATTCTTCGACCTGTCTTCAATTTCAATGTATTCGATATCAAGGATATTCAAAGAGCCTTCTAACAGTATTTCAACTTGTTTCTCATCTAAGGTGTAAACACTGGAAATAATGGCAGGCAGATAGCTGTCTTGAATGAACTGAATATTTGAGTGAATTGTTTTTACATCTTTTTGATAATCAAAATAAAGTTGAACTGCTGTTGTCAGAAGGGTCAATATCGAACTGCATAACAAAACGACAACTACTATCCGAACAGATAACCGGCCTCGATTTTTAAGAACAACTTGTGTCGCATTATTGTTCATTGTTTCCTCGGATATGACAGTCAGATATCGCTCTCTTTGCTTTTGTGTGGTATTTGTTCCTTGAGACCTAAAAAATTATTGTTTAGGAAAATACTCAGTTATTGAAATACCGTGCTTTTTTAAAATTGATTTAAAAACACCGTTCGTTCGTATCTTTTCTAATCCCGCATTCAGGTTCTTTAACTTTTGTTTAAAGTTAGGGGTATTTTTGGAAATTATCAAATAAACCGGACGTCTTGTTAATGGTGGTTGTATAAACTCAATCCCATTTATAATTCCTTCAAATCCGGGCAACTTTGCGATATCCTTTAAATTATACCTCGAATACTCAAATCCTGCGATGCCCAAATCGATATTTCCCAAATAGACCATTTTTAAAATCTGTTTGGATTCGTTCACAAATATTTTATGAAGATGATCCGCTCTATCGAATTGTTCACCCATGGAAGCATTGCGCTCAACTCCAATATCAAAAGAACTAACATCACTCAGATTGCCAGTATACTTTATGTCTGTTCTCTCTTTTTTCTTAAAAAAACCAGTTGAAACAAAGGCAATCGGGCGATCAGGATAAACAAATAGTTCTGCCCTTTCTTTTGTCCAGTAAGCGATGAGTAGACCATCGTATTTTCCATCCTTCGTATCGGAAAAAGCTCTGGCCCAGGGTGCAAACTCGAGGGATACAGTATAACCTTGTGTTTCTAAAGCCGTTTTGGCTAGCTCCCAAGACACCCCATGTTCTGTGGTTTCCTTCAACGTAAATGGAGGATAGGCAACGGCTATTGCCTGAAAATGTTTTTCGGCTGCCATTAATCCCTGAGAACATACTAGTGTAACCGTTAAAACAAGTGCCCAAAATATAGTTAATCGTTTCATTCGAGCCTCCAGATCTTCATATATAGATTTTTTAGACATAAATTGCACTCTTTGTATATTAGGTCCTCAAAAGTTGTATAATTAATTCATGATTTTCTAAACATTTGACGATTCAAATGGTGTCCAACCGAATCTTTCGTGGGCGCAGGCCGTCTGGTTATATGATCTGGTTAAGGAAATCTGATCCCCCTTTTTATATGATTGGCGAGGGGACCGGATTGGACCACCCAATGGCGCTTCGCTGTTCCAGTTATCCAGTTATCCAGATGACATTTACCTAAGGAGTTCTTTTATCGCTGAAAGAAGAATATCATTATCAACCGGCTTGGTAAATGTTCTTACAGCACCGAGTTTTGAAGCAAGATTCAAATATATTTCAGGGTCAACAACCCCACCCCCGGAGATAGCTATGATTTTCATATCCGGGTTGATTTCTCTTATTTCTCTAATGGTCTCCAATCCCTCTTTTTCAGGCATGATAAGATCGGTT
>CAXHYW010000755.1:0-2606 GCA_964021475.1 uncultured Desulfobacteraceae bacterium
TCATGGTGGGCAAAAGGGTAAGGGCGGGTCGATTGTCTGTGTGGCCACCTGAATCTGCCTCTGCGGTTAAATCCTGGGCCATGGGGATCAGTTGGGACAGATCGGCTTCTGCCCGGGTGATCAGGCCGGTTTCCAACAACTGAGCGACCAGCTTTTCAGGGGGTGGCGCAAAAAAATGTCTGGCGATTTCAATTCTGGATACCTTGGCAATAATGCGGTTGGGGGCGATGATCGAGTCGGTGTGATCACGGAAAATGCCCTTAATCCGGTAGTAAACAAGGGGCAAGGTCATCCGCATGAATGCGGCCGCACTAATGAGTCGAATCTTATGTTTCAGATACAGCTTGACCGTTGCCATCTCATGATCCGGATCTCCCAGGCTGTGAATCAGATTGAAACCAAAGGGTTTGTCCCCAAGGCTTTCTTTGAGATCGATGATATTTTCTTCTATTTGTTCCAGGGAAAGACCGCCAGCGCCCAAAAACCCCATCATACCGTTTTTAGCCATAGTTTTGACCATTTTGGCCGAGGAAATCCCATTTGCCATGGCACCGGCCACATAGGGGTAAATCAATCCATGCCTTTCTTTAAATCGTTTATCCCCCAGGGTTTCCATCCCGATGGCCGGTAGAAAAGCGATGGACCTGGCAGGGGTCAAGGCTGCCTGTCCCGGTGAGGACAACAAGGCAAGTTCCTGGGTTGAAAAAGAGAGTTGCCCATTGGTTTCCATAATATAGGCAGGTGTTGATATCTGTCTTATTATTTTTTTTAAAGCAGTGTTGGTATCCATAGCCTCATTATTATAGTTTTTAAAATTTTTGGGTTAAGGGGTATTTGGGTCACTTAAATATGACAGGATGATGCTACCCCATTTTGTTGGCACAGGGGTCTCTTTTAGCATACAACAAAGTGAATAATCAATGGTTGCAATCGATTTTTTATGGGTAAACTCCTAAATTTATAGGGGTTTTTGAAAGTTTATAGGGGTTTTCCTGTGATTACATTGTTTAGCGCTTTAATTGCTATTTTTCTAAGCATGGAGAGGTTTACCGGCTTGGCAAGAAAATCATTCATCCCTGAATTGAAACATTTTATGCGGTTTTCATCACTGACATTTGCCGTGACAGCAATAATGGCAATATCATGGTTCTTTACATTCGATGTGAGGTCCCTGATGATCCGTGTGGCCTCATACCCATCCATTGTCGGCATCTGGCAGTCCATGAGCACGAGGTCATAATTGTTTTTCCGGAGAAGTTCCAGGGCCTGCTTGCCGTCACAGGCTTCCTCTGGTTGCCAGTTGAGTCGATTGCAAAGACCCTTGATTACCTTACGATTAATGGGGTTGTCATCCACTATTAATACGGACAGATTGCAGATGGAAGGCGTTGTTTTGGGAGCAAGCCATTTTTTTAATACACCGGACAAAACTTCAGGCCGGATGGGTTTTGACATATAATCGTTCATGCCGGCATCCAGGCATTTTTTCCGGTCACCGGTCATGGCATTGGCTGTCATGGCAATGATGGGAACATTGTGATCAATGACATTGGATTTGGCATCCCGGATAATTTTTGTGGCTTCATATCCATCCATGTGAGCCATCTGGCAATCCATGAAAATCAGGTCGTAACAGCTTGTCTCTAGTGTTTTAATGGCCTGATAACCGTCGGAAGCAATATCCGCCCGGTATCCCATCTTTTTGAGTATGCCCAGGGCAACCTTTTGGTTGATAACATTGTCCTCAACCAGAAGAAGAAGGAATTTTCCATTGCGGTTATCACTGAGACTATGCTGGGTAATCAGGTCTGTTATTTTTCCCTGTGCAGTATCTTTTTGGGTTGTCAGCATGACAAGGCAGTCATAGAGATCGGATCCACGGATGGGCCTGGTAAAATAGGCTGAAAATCCATGGACTTTATAGGCCTTTGCATCTCCCCGTTTGCCCAGAGGTGTAATGAGAATCAATGCGGTTTTGTTCAGGTCGGGATCTGATTTTATGGTCCGGGCCAGGGTGGCACCATCCATATCCGATAATGTGGTGTCAAATATGGCTACATCAAAGGGGGTTGCTTCCCCAGAGGCATTTTTCATCGTCGAAATTGCCTGGGATGCTGGGACAAGATCGGACTCAACGGATAAAGACCGAAGTTGGTGTTGAATCATTTTTCCAGAAATTATGTTGTCATCTACTACCAGCATTTTAAGATCACTTATCTTTGTGGAATCCGGTCGCACAAATTGCTTAAAGGATTTTTTTAGCTTCACTGTAAACGAGAATGTAGTCCCATGCCCTTTCTTACCATCGACCCAAATTTCTCCGCCCATCAATTTCGTCAATTGTTTTGAAATGGCCAATCCAAGGCCGGTGCCGCCATGTTTTCGGGTATCTGAAGAATCGAGCTGTGTGAAATTTTTAAAGAGCAAGTTCTGCTTTTCCCAGGGGATGCCGATACCTGAATCGGTGATGGAAAAGCATAGGACCATCTGTTTTTTGTTTTCTTTTTCCAGGGTGCCTGTAACCCTTATTTCCCCTGTGGGGGTGAATTTGATAGCGTTTTCAACCAGGTTTGTCAGGATCTGACGGAGCCGTCCGGGATCCCCTT
>CAXHYW010000756.1:0-2604 GCA_964021475.1 uncultured Desulfobacteraceae bacterium
AAGAAGGAATCTCCTCCGGAAGAGTAGCCCGTTTGAGCCCAGCGCCTGACCCTGGGAAGACAAATATTAAAAAAAAACTGACCACCATTCTCCGAAAAGCATTCATTGGTTTTTCTTGTGGTCATTTTATATATAGGATAGGATAATATCTGCAGTATTTCTTTAAGACACCGCATAAAATCATATGGGGGATAAACATGGATTTGGAAAAATATCGACAGGTAATTTCAGATGCGATTAAAGGTGAGATTGAAGCAAAACAATTTTATGAAAAGGTGGCCCGGCGAATCAAGGATGCCTTTCTCACGGAATTGTTTGAAAAATTTGCCGCAGAAGAAGCAAAACATGAAAAAATTCTCACCGCCATTTTAAACAAAGAAAAAATGGACACCTCTTTTTTCAATTTTGAAAAGGATTTCAAGGTATCGGAAACCATTGAAATGCCTGAAGTCAATGATGCTATGGATCTTAAAAGCGCCATTGGCATTGCCATGAAAAATGAAGAGCTTGCCATGAAAAAATATACCGCTCTGGCCGAAAATTGTGAGGATGCCAAATTAAAAAAAGTTTTCCAAGACCTTGCCTCCATGGAACGGGACCATAAATTCAAAATGGAAAACAACTTTGTGGACGTTGCCTATCCGGAAGTCTGGTAAGAATTTAAACCCTGGATTAAATCACCCCGTCCAATTCATGTTTCAACGACCGGTTCATCAACCGGGCCACGGTATCGGC
Source organism: uncultured Desulfobacteraceae bacterium (assembly GCA_964021475.1). Lineage (GTDB taxonomy): Bacteria > Desulfobacterota > Desulfobacteria > Desulfobacterales > Desulfobacteraceae > NBML01. The sequence continues at coordinate 736 of CAXHYW010000756.1, forward strand.
CACGGGCCGGTCTTCAAACAGGACCGCATACACCTCATTACAAATGGGAAGGTCCACCTTAAGTTTTTTAGATAAATTGTACACGGACCGGGTTGTCTTCACCCCTTCTGCCACCATTCTCATTTCCGAGATAATATCATCCAGTTTTTTACCTTGACCTATCTGCTTGCCCACGGTGTAGTTCCGACTTAATTCACCGGTGCAGGTCAACAAAAGGTCCCCCACACCCGCAAGCCCTGACAGCGTCAAGGGATCGGCCCCCATTTTACGGCCCAGGCGCGACATCTCTGTTAAGCCCCGGGTAATCAGTGCAGCCCTGGGGTTCAACCCCATGTTCATCCCGTCACAGATACCGGCAGCAATGGCCAGTACATTTTTCATAGCTCCCCCGATCTGGGTACCAATAGGATCATTATTCACATAAACCCTGAAGGTGGGACAGGAAAACACTGTCTGGACATATTCCGCCACCCGTCGACTTTTAGACGCCACAGCCACAACCGTTGGCACCTTTGCAGCCACTTCCTTGGCAAAACTGGGCCCGGACAAAACAGCAAAATTATCCTTTGGAATAAAATCAATAATTTCAGACAATATTTCGGTCATAATTTGGTGGGTTTCATTTTCAATTCCCTTGGAGGCTGTGACAACAATGGTATCCGGATGAATATATGCTTTCATCTTCATGGAAACTGCCCGCATGCAATGGGAGGGAACCACAACCAGGACCAAATCCTTGTCTTTTACAACGGTTTGGATGTCATTGTGGGGAGTCAAATTTTTCGGCAGGGTAAACCCGGGAAGAAACACTTTATTTTCCTGATCTTGTTCAATCTGGGCTTTCACCTCGGGCTCAAATACCCAAAGATCCAAAGCAAACCCTTTATCTGCCAACAATTTGGCAAGGGCGGTTCCCCAGCTGCCACCTCCCACAACCCCTATACGTATTTTTGAAATATCCATACTCATATATCCTTCCTGACCTGACAGGGCCTTAATATCTTTATGAAATCATGCATTGGTTTTTATTGCCAAACCACAAATGTTATTTATACATTAAATACCCATTGGGTTCAATCTTAGGACCGCAAATTTTATAACTTGAACGAAATAACTTATTTCAGCGGTCCTTATTGAAAATTTGGGCAATTGATTATTCTTATTCATTATTGTAAAAAACTATATGACGGGTCTGACGGGTCAGATAGCCGGGGATATCTCGATAAATTTCCGGTTGGCATTGCTCAAACAAAGGAAAATCCCCCGGCTCAAATGAACGGCATTTTAACCTAAGAACCCGGACAAGGCGATCCTGTTCAAATTGAAACAAAAAACCCACATTTTTTTTCCCCCGGCAAATCCAGACATCGGACCGGGCAAGAACCGGTGTCATCTCAAAGAAGCGCCGGGATGTAAGTTTCACCTCGGTGGATGCTCCTAGGGAATCACAGGGTGTAATTTGCCGGATGGCCTTTACCTTATTGATTTGCCTTAAGACCCTCTCCCTGGACAATCCGATTTTAAATCCCTTATACCCCTGTTGGGAATAAAAATAGATGCCAGAAGGTTCAATGATCACCATTTCTATCAGGAATGCCAAAAAAAGCAATCCAATTCCCATGGTAATCTGCAACAGAGTCTGTCTTGTTTTTGTTTTAAAATGGGGCAGCCTTAGAATCATATCACCTTGGCATCCCCGGGTTTTACCCATCCAACCTGTCCTTTTTTCAGTCTGATCTTCAAATACCCGTTCTTTTTTGCCCAAACCATAACCTTGGTGCCGGCATGAAGTTCAAAAAGCTTGGTGGAGGTTTCCACGATGCCAGACCGAACGGCGGCCGAATCCTGAACAATCACGGCCATATTCTC
>CAXHYW010000757.1:0-2604 GCA_964021475.1 uncultured Desulfobacteraceae bacterium
CTTTCTGGTCCGAAGGGATGATCCTATTGCCATTGCGCAGGATCTTGGCAAAAAGAAAGGAAAACGGCTCTTTTATGGCATAAAACAGATCCATGGGTTCTAGGACATCACCCCTTTTCTAACTTAAACATTCTTTTATCTGATCGATGAACCGGCTCCGGGTGGCAAACTCCCCTTTTCTGTAATTGGCATGGGTCAGGTATAAAAAGCGTTCCGCCCGGGTCATGGCCACATACATCAGCCGGCGCTCTTCATAAAGAGCCTGATCCCCGTCGTCAATGGACCGCCAATGGGGGAAGAGACGCTCTTCACATCCCACAATAAAGACCGTATCGAATTCAAGCCCCTTTGCGGAATGGATTGTCAAAAGGGCAACCCCATCAGAATTTTGCTCCTCCTCGTCGTCCTTTTTATCTTCCCGGATCAGGGCAGCCTCTTCAAGATATTCCAGCAGATCGTCTTTGGATCTTGCCGTGTAGATGAGTTGGTCAATGTTCTCTTTTTTTGAAATAAATTCGGTTTTGGTCTTTACCTTTTTTTCCAGGTAATCATAATACCCGGTGCGGTCAATAACGGTTTCCATGGCCCTGGCCGGAGCCATGGTCTGGATGGTGTCCAAAACGTCCAGAACAAGGGACAGATTTTCATGGATCTTCTTTGTCAGTATCCGATCCTGGACCATGATCCGTGCCGCATCCTGGAGACTTGTCCCCGGGGTTCGCATGGCAGCCATTTTTTTCACCATGGAAGGGCCGATTCCCCGCTTCGGAGTATTGAGCACCCGTTCAAAGGAAAGATCATCATTGGGAAAATAGGCCGCGCTCAGGTAGGAGTTGATATCCAAAATTTCCATGCGTTCAAAAAAACCCTGGGACCCCATGAGGCGATAGGGCACCCGAAAGGCCCTGAAGACTCTTTCAAAGGGAAGAGAACAAAATTTTGTCCGGTAGACCACGGCCATCTTGTCAAAGGGAATCCCCCGGCCGGAATGGTTCATGGCCAGTACCCTTTTGGCCACCCACTCGGCTTCATGGGCATCGGACATGAATTTATAAATTTCAACCACCCCGCCTTTTTTCCTGGAAAAACATTTTTTTTCCATTTTGTCCGGGTTGTAGTCAATCATATCATTGGCCGCCTGGACGATTTCATGGGCGGATCGGTAATTTTCCTCCAGCCTGAATATTTTCGAATCCTTATATTTGTCGGGAAACCGTAAGAAATGGTTCACGTTGCTGCCCCGAAATCCGTAGACAGACTGCCAGTCATCTCCCACGCAAAACAGGTTGCGGTGTTCTCCCAGAAGCTGGTTGGTCAGGTCCTCCTGAAGATTATTGGTATCCTGGTATTCATCCACCAAAAGATAGGTAAAATACTCCTTGTACCAGGCCCGAATCTGATCATGGTCCCGGAGAAGATCCCGGGTTTTTAACAAAATATTGTCAAAATCAACAGAATTCATCTCCTTAAGACGCTCTTCGAATTGGTCATAGATGTCTGCCAGCCGGATATTAAAGAAGCCTGGATTCAAATCAAAATAGCCCTTGGGATCCCCGGAATTTTTTGCCCGGGAGATGGAGGACAAAATCCGATTGGTATATTTTTTTTCAATATTATTCTTCACGCACAGCTCTTTGACAAGCTTGTCCTGCTGGTACACGGTAAACACCTGAACAGGACGCGTATATCCCATGATCTCACAATGCTTTTTTAAAATCATGAGGCAGGCAGAATGATAGGTGCGAACCCATTCAAAGCTCGCCGGGGCAAGCCCTGTCATCTCAATGAGCCGGGCCTTCATTTCCTGGGCAGCCTTGTTGGTAAAGGTGATGGCCAGAATCCGTTTGGGATCGTGGCCCGTGTTTACCAGGTGTGAAAATTTGGCCGTCAGGGTCCGGGTCTTGCCGGATCCTGCACCTGCGACTACCAGGGCCGGAGAACCTGTGTGATCAACTGCATTTTGCTGCTGTAAGGATAACTGCATATAAACAAAAATTTAACCGACAAATGCCTAGAAACACGTCCCTAGGTTTAGCCGCTTTAATTTATCTCCTCCATTTTATTTCTATTATTTAGTATTTAAACAATTTTTGGGTTGCAAATACTATTGTGTTGCAGCGATGATCTGTTTCAGGGTGGACTCAATTTCCTGTCGGATCTCATCCAATCGTTTTTCGGTCAAAGATTCAAACCGCAACACCAGGGCCGGCTGGGTATTGGATGCCCGGACAAGCCCCCACCCGTCATCATACACCGCCCGCAACCCATCAATATCGATCACTTCCTGGCCTGGGATTGCCTTGTAATGGGCCACAATCTTGTCCACCACCGTGAATTTGATGGCATCGGAACACTCCACCCGAAGCTCCGGGGTGGTAAAGGTCGTCGGAAGATCGGCTATCAATTCATCCACGCCTTTGCCCGTGTCTGCCATGATTTCCAGCAACCGGCAGGTGGCATAGAGTGCATCATCAAACCCGAAATACCGGTCCTTGAAAAACATGTGCCCGCTCATCTCCCCGGCAAGTTCCGCATTTTCCTCTTTCATCTTTTAGATCGGAAGAGCGTCGTGTAGGGAAAGAGTGTGCCACTATTTGTAGATCT
>CAXHYW010000758.1:0-2598 GCA_964021475.1 uncultured Desulfobacteraceae bacterium
ATTTGTTCAACCAGGGTCGGCCGACAAGGGAACAGGCAAGGCAAATACAATCCAATTTGCCCACGGGTTGATGGATATCGGCCAGGTCATGGCACCTCCCATTATCAAACAGGTCAGAACCCATGCAGATTCCAAAGGACTTACCATTATCGATGCGCCGCCCGGAACCTCCTGCCCGGTGATCGCCGCCATGAAAGGAGTGGATTTTGTCCTTCTGGTCACCGAACCCACTCCCTTTGGCCTCCATGACCTTACCCTGGCCGTGGAAACCGTCAAGATATTAGATATTCCCCACGGTCTTATTATCAACCGGGCCGGCATGGGCAATGATGATGTCAAAGCATATGCCCAAAAGGAAGGGATTCCCATCCTCATGGAAATCCCCTTTGACCGGAAAATTGCAACGGCCTATTCAAAAGGGGAATTGATCATCTCCTGCCTGCCGGAATACAAGGAAAAATTTTCGAACCTGTATGATCAGATTAAAACACTTGTGGCACAAAGGAGACAGGCCCGATGAAAGAGCTGGTAATTTTAAGCGGCAAAGGCGGGACGGGCAAAACAAGCCTGACGGCTGCATTTGCAGGTCTGGCAAAAAACATGATGCTCTGTGATACCGATGTGGATGCGGCGGATTTACACCTGCTCATGGCCCCGGAAACAAAAGAAAAAAATGATTTTATCGGCGGAAATCAAGCCATCATCAATCCTGATAAATGCGTGGGGTGCGGACTTTGTAAAGAGCTCTGCCGGTTTGATGCAGTAAGTGAAGAGAACCAAAGCTATACCATCGATCCCATTGACTGCGAAGGATGCGGTGTCTGCGTAGATCTGTGTCCGGAAGAAGCCATTGATTTCCCAAGAAAAACCTGCGGAGAATGGTATGTATCAGATACGCGATTTGGTCCCATGATCCATGCGCGCCTGGGCATTGCAGAGGAAAACTCCGGTCGTCTGGTGGCCCTGATCCGGGAAGAAGCCCGGAAACGGGTAAGAGAACAACACATAGACCTTATCCTCACCGATGGCCCCCCGGGTATCGGCTGCCCGGTCATCGCCTCCATGGGCCAGGCAAATTGTATCCTGATTGTGGCCGAACCCACGGTCTCCGGAATCCATGACATGGAGCGGGTGGCAAAACTGGCTGCCCATTTTAAAATACCCGCCATGATCTGTGTCAATAAATTTGATTTAAACCCGGACCAGGGGCGGGCCATTGAGCAAATTGCCAGGGAACACAAAATCCAGTTTGTGGGCCGAATTCCCTTTGACCCTGAATTTACCAAAGCCATGATCCAGGGGAAAACAATATTGGAAGTTGCTTGTGATTCCAGCGCAGGCCGAGCCATACGAGAGATCTGGCAAACCGTTATGGCACACCCTGCCATGAAATTAGAAAGAATAATGTAATTATATAAACCATTTAAATTTATACGATAAGGAGTCACCAGATGAAAAACGGTAGAATTGCTATCCCATCCAATGGAGAAGGCGGACTTAAGGGAACCCGAGCAGGCCATTTCGGACATTGCGATGTATTCACATTTGTGGATGTGGAAAACGGGGAAATAAAAGAGGTCACCACCCTTGCCAACCAGGAGCATGCCCAGGGAGGGTGTATGGTACCGGTAAACCTTCTGGCAGACAACAGGGTCAATGCCCTGGTTGTCGGGGGTATCGGCATGCGTCCCCTCATGGGGTTTCGCCAGGTCGGCATTGATGTCTTCCATGACGATCAGCGAACAGACATTGAACCGGTTGTCATGGACCTGATCCAGGACAAGCTTACCCAAATCACCAATGACCAGGTTTGTGGTGGCGGTGGCGGTCAATAGCCACGCATTTGGAACCAACGTATAAAAAGGACAGGTAAAATGAAAATTGCAGTGACATCAAAAGGGCAGGATCTATCTGCCGAGGTGGACCCGCGGTTTGGCCGGGCAGCCTATATTCTCATCGTGGATACCGACACCCAAGAGTTTGAGGTGATTGACAATGCCACCAACAAAGACTCCTTTAAAGGGGCCGGCATCCAGGCCGCCGCAAGCATCTGTGACAAAGGCGTCACAGCGCTTCTCACAGGATTTTGCGGTCCCAACGCCTTTAAAACCCTAGAAGCTGCCGACATTAAGGTGGCCAATGATGCCAGCGGAACAATTCAGAACACCATTGACCAATATGCTGCCGGCAAATTTGAATTTGCGAGTGCCGCCAATGTGGATGGTCACTGGTAAACTAAAACTTTATATTCTTTTACAGCCATAGAGTTCTTGAAGCCCTGTGCTGGCATTCTTGAAGCCCTGTGCTGGCATTCTTGAAGCCTTGTGATGATGACACCTTGCCCCCTATCTCCCCCCTATCAATAGAGGTGTCATCAGCACAGGGCTTCATTTATTTTCAAGATACAATTTTCAAGATAAGATGAACCATTTGACATCACAAAACCCTGTGTGTTAAAAATCATAAGACAATCGATCCCACTTAATATTTAAATAACACTTTCGAAATCCAGGAAAATTAGAAAATGGAACTGACAGATATCTGCCCCAGATCGGAAGAGCGTCGGGTAGGGAAAGAGTGTGCCTCTATGTGTAGATC
>CAXHYW010000759.1:0-2598 GCA_964021475.1 uncultured Desulfobacteraceae bacterium
ATCTACACATAGGGGCACACTCTTTCCCTACACGACGCTCTTCCGATCTCTTATTATTTTTAACATTCGCGTGGTACAAAAAAACCGTTAAACGATTTTTTGTCTAATGGTTTTTATAACGAACGTCGGTCGATAAGTCAACCATTGCTTGATGATTTTGCTCGGATGTGATATGGGTGTCAGATAATAGTTAAAATCTACCCAACAAGACAGGACCATATGATTAAAAATGATACCCTAAGCAAACTTAAGGCAAAGGAAAGAATTCTTCGTCAGCAGATCATTGTTGATGCGGCAAGAGAGGTCTTTAGTAAGAAAACCTTTGATAAGGTGAGTATGGCTGAGATCGCAAATGCCGCTGGAATTGCCAAATCTTCCATCTATACCTATTTTAAAAGCCAGGAAGAATTATATGCCAACATCGTCTATATGGACTCCTGCTTTTTTTTAGAAGACCTTCAGCGTCGCATCCAGCAGTTTGACATGGACCCTGCTGGGGAAAATTGTGTGCGTATCTGCATCACCCATTTTCTATCTTACTACATTGACCATACGGCCCAATGGCGAATGATCACCCACTTTGCTCTCCACGGCAATAAAGATATGGAAGCGGTTGACCAGCTCAATAAAATCGGTCGCAGGTTAATGGACCTGTTTGAATCGGTTTTCAGAAAATTGGATTGCCAAGAGGATGCACGGATATTGGCCCATACCCTTTTCTCCTGCCTGTCCGGTATTCTCATCGCTTTTCGAAATTATCCAGGGCGTACAGAAACCGAGCGGATTGCCCATATGACCCGTATCGGCGAAATGGTGGAAGCAATGATTTTATCTTTGGTTGGAAAAAATAAGGGGTGATTTTTTTGAATGTCGATTCAATTAACCGGCATGGCCGGAGCTAAGGTATTTGCTTCTACACAACGAAAAATGAAACTTTTATAATTGCAATACCTTGGCCGGAGTTTCATATAAAACTAAAATAATCGCTGGCTCCTGTATCAGGAGTAAAGGTGAATCAAATGCAAATACCTTCAGATCCTGTTGAAATAGTTGAAGTAGGCCCCCGTGACGGACTGCAGAACCTGAAAACCATTCTTTCCACTCAAGATAAAGTTTGTCTTATCAGACACCTGTCCGAAAGCGGTCTAGAACAGATTCAAATAGGCGGCTTTGTGAGTCCTAAGGCCATTGCGCAATTCCATGACGTAAGCTTGGTTGCCAAAGAGGTAGTTTCAACCATAAACGGCATTAAATTTTCCGCCTTAACACCCAACTTGAAGGGGGTGGAGAATGCGTTGCAGTGTGGTATTAAAAAAATTTGTTTTGTTTTTTCAGTCAGCCAAGCCCATAACCTAAAGAATGTTGGTAAAACGCCTGAAGAATCTTTGAGCGAGCTTAAAAAGGTCATTCACCTGCTCAAACAAACCCCTGAAATTGAGATAAATGTCGATCTTTCCACCGCATTTGGTTGTCCTTATTCATTGCAAGTCCCTTTGGAAACCGTTCTCCATTATGTTAAACAAGTCTGGGGATATGGTATCAGACAAATCACCCTTTGTGACACCGTGGGGTTTGCGAATCCTGTACAGGTTTCAAAACTTATTTCGACCTGTTGCAAACGGTTTCCAGAGGTTATGTTTCGTTGTCATTTTCACAATACCCGGGGACTGGGGCTTGCAAATTGCCTGGCGGCCTATATGGCCGGTATGCGCTCCTTTGACTCTTCCATCGGGGGGCTTGGCGGATGTCCTTATGCTCCTGGAGCAACGGGCAATATTTCCACGGAAGACCTGGTCTTCATGTTCAACGAAATGGGCGTTCAAACCGGTATAAACCTGGAAAAGCTTTTTGCATCGACATCCTATTTAACTCAAATTTTACCGGATATTGCCTTAAGCTCTCATCTTTTCCGGGCAAAACCACCTTGTGCCCAGAAATTGGTTTAGGAACCATGAGATTTTAAGAAGGTCGGTTCACAGGAGAGGCAAACCTGTGTAATGCGAGGTTTTTTTAAAGGGCAGGTTTTATATCGGGACGACTACTTCCCCGCATTCATGAATACTCAGAAGGGTAAAAAAACTTATGCGGATTTATTACGAAAAGATGCCTGAATTATTAAAATCCGGTAAACTACACGACATCTATCTGAAATATGGGTATCCGCTAGCTGATGGGGTCAAAAAGCGTTTCACCTCCAAGGATATCATTAAAGAATAGTGTCCAGTTTAAATATTTTTATGTGCTATCGGGTTTGAATCAGTATTTTATTTTTTCTCTTGACCCTGACATGATGTCAAGGTTTAGGATTCATTATGACAGGGTTCAGAAAAATAAAAAATTCATTAATAAAAAGAGAGAAATATGAAATTGATTAAAACTGATTTAAAAATCAATACCGTCTTCTATTTTGGGTCATCCCTATGAAATTTATCTTCGTTCAACAGAATCTGGCGTTCCCGAAACAGACTTTCTCACCCAGATTTGTTTTCCCCTTAAAACGGTTTGATTAACACCCATGAACGAAATGAATAATAAAAAGGGGCCAAATCTTCAGTTGACTCTTGTTCGATAAAATATGCAGACTAAACAAGAAACATG
>CAXHYW010000760.1:0-2597 GCA_964021475.1 uncultured Desulfobacteraceae bacterium
TTTTCGCGGTTCCTTGACATTCTGGGCATTCCTGGTATTATTTAAATCATTATCCCCTTGAAATAACATTTTTTCTACCTTGTCTGTTTTACGAATTTCGTAACCCCAACCCGATATAAGGAGGCGTATTATGGTATCTGTTAAACATTTGGCCATCTGTGTATTGCTGGGTATGGCACTTGTATGTGCCGGTCCAGCCAAGGCCGAAACATGGAAAATAACTTCCCTGAACTGGCAGCCCTATTCAGGGGCTGAAATGTCCAGCCAGGGCAATTCCATCCAGAAACTACGGCTGTTGCTCGAGGAACACGGTATCACCCTGGTGGTTGAGTTCTATCCCTGGAAACGAGCCCAGCACCTGGCCGGCAAAAGTGAGTATATCGGGTATTTTCCGGCCTGGCCCGAAGAGGTAGGCAAAGGATTTACAGCATCTCCGGCCGTGGATACCTCGGTCATCGGCTATATAAAACGAAAAGACGATAAGATTGATTTTGACACTGTGGAAGGACTGTTTGAAAATTACAAAGTGGGTATCGTATCCACCTACGTGTATCCGGCATCGGTTGAGGCGGCAATGAAGGCCCATCCCAAAAACACGGATAAGAGCTCAGATGAGGTCTCCCTGTTGAAAAAATTATCCGGGGGACGTTTCCAGGTTGCGCTGACCGACCCCAATGTCATGATGTACCTGGCGGGCAAAGAAGGCATTTCCAATGTGGAACCACTTCCCAAAATCCTGGAGAACAAGCCTTTAGTAATTTCTTTCCGCCAGGGGGCGGAAAATCAAAAACGGATTGATTTTCTAAAAAAAATACTGGGTAAATAAAGATCCAATGGCCCGGTGCTCTGGCAGAATATTTTATGCCAGTCACCGGGTAATCTCCCCGTGAGCCCATTCTCTTTGCGGCTTCATATAAATCTCAGACCATGGCCCGGGGCATGACCACATAGAGCAGGTTAAAATCATCCGGGTCAACCTGGTTAGAAACGGTACCTGGCTTACCGGGTCTATCTCAGCAATCATTGAGCAATTTATTTTTCAGTCAAAAAAGATAAAATCACCTGGGTGATTTGCGTTGGCTGCTCCTCCTGGAGAAAATGTCCTGCATTGTCGATGCCCACCCGCTGGGCATTGGGCATGATGCCGTTTAACTTTTTTGCAAGGCCATAGGGGAAAAACCGGTCTTTCTTCCCCCAGAGGATCAGGGTTGCGCAATTAATTTTTGCCAGGGATTCTGGTGATTCTGTCATCTGTTCCGGGGGGACGGCTATGGTTCGGGAAAAAGCGATTTTTCCTTGTTTGCCTGCCACCCAGGGGCCTTGGAATTTTTTTACCAATTGGGGCGTAAGCAATTTGGCGTCAAAGAATCCTGAGCCAAGCACTTGTTTAAATACCCAGGGAAAGAGGAAAAATCGGGTGAGCCAGGGCTGTTTCAGCAGGGAAATGGTCAAGGAGAGGGCCCAAGGCCAGTTTGAAAAAGGGCTGGTGTTCATGATGATAAATTTATCCAGTCGTTCCGGGTGACGCACAGCAAAACTTAAGCCTGCCATTCCCCCGAGATCGTGGGCAACCAGGCTGGCCCGGTCCAGGCCAAGGGCATCATAAAAATCCAGGATAAAGGTTCTCAAAAAATTCAGATCATAGACTTGTTCTTCGGGTTTGTCTGACTGGCCATGACCTGGAAGATCCGGTGCGATGACGTAAAAATCCTTTGAAAGTCCAGGGATGATTTTATCCCACAGGGCACTGGAAGAGGGCCAGCCATGGAGCATTACCAAAGGGGGATTTTTTGGGTTTCCTGCTGTGAGATAAAAAATATTCATCTTGGTTTTGAGCTGGATCCACTGGGTTTTCATGGTGCCTCCTTTATTTAAAAATAGGTTCATACCTAATGAACAGGTGACGTTGACTGGACGACCAGCCAAATAATTATTCCAAAGAAACTGCCAGGCCGAACTTTGGAAAAAGGCCTAGCAGTTGGTTGTGAGCAGGTCCTCAATGCTAGTGGTCATTGCATCCCAAATGGCCTGATCCTGGCAGAGTTCGGGTTCGGTGAGCAGTTGCAGGCCCATTCCATCCACAAGGCCGGTAATGATGGTGGCCAAGGCTTTTGGAGGCAAGGCAGGTGAGATCTCACCCTGCTCCGTGGCCAGGGTTAATCCCTTTTCCAGGGCCTGGCGAAATTGCCCGTACAGGGAGGTTAATTGGTCTTTTACCACAGTACTTTGGCGGGCCACGGCAAAACCCTCAAAAAAAAGATGGAAAAAATCAGGGTCTGTCTCCATGACCACCCTCAGCAGAGAGACAATACCCTCGGCATATCCCTGGGGGGTGTGGTATTGGTCAAACACATCTATGATCATAGCAATGCTGATTTCCATATTGGCTTTGATCACCCGGGCCAGCATTTCATCTTTGGAGGAAAAATAATAGTGGAGCAGGCCCCGGGAGACGCCGGCCTCTTTGGCAACGGCATTAATGGTGGTTCCCATATAGCCGTTCCTGGCCAGAACCCGGCTGACAGCGGCGAGTATCCTCTCTGCCTTTGGATCTGGCTTGTTCTTTTTATCTGTGGAACTTTCCATTGTTTTGCTCC